>CAMOXE010000149.1 GCA_946628865.1 uncultured Clostridia bacterium
AAATGATTATGGATAATAAATCGAATAAAGTCAAAATCGAACTTCACGGCAGGATAGATTCATCCAACGCCGCGGACTGTGAACTTAAACTTTTAAGCGAATTAAGCGTATACGGCGAAAAAACCGATTTCGCGCTTGTTTTGGACGCGTCGGATCTCGAGTACATTTCGAGCGCCGGACTTCGCGTCATACTCAGACTAAAGAAAAAATATGCAAACCTCGAAATCGAAAACGTCAATTCGGATATTTACGAGACGCTTGAAATGACGGGTTTTACCGAAATGATGCCCGTCAAAAAGGCGTATAGGGTAGTATCCGTAGAAGGCTGCGAGGTAATAGGCGAGGGCGCTAACGGAAAGGTTTACCGCATAGACAAGGACAACGTAGTAAAGACCTATAAAAACGCGGATGCGCTTTCCGAGATCCAGCGGGAACGCGAAGTCGCGAGGCTCGCGCTTATTCTCGGCGTTCCGACGGCTATTTCATACGACGTCGTGAGGGTGGGCGACAGTTACGGGTCGGTATTCGAGTTGTTGAACGCAAAATCCTTTGCGAAAATTCTCGCGACCGAGCCTGAAAACTTTGATTTTTGCGTGAGCGAATACGCGAAAATGCTCAGAAAAATACATTCCATCGTAGTCGAAAAAGGCAAACTGCCGTCGATAAAGGCAAAGACGCTTGCAAAAGTAGAGCGCATAAAAGATATTTTGCCGGACGGATTAGGCGAAAAACTCTTGGAAATGACTAAGGCCATCCCCGAAAGCGATCATATGATCCACGGCGATTGCCACACGAAGAACATAGTTCTTGCCGACGGCGAGGTTTTGCTTATCGACATGGATACGCTTTCCGTCGGACACCCGATATTCGAACTCGTACACATGTATAATTCGTATATAGGCTTTTCCGAATACGATCATGAAATCATAAAGAAATTCCAAGGCTTTGACGCGGAGGTGGCCAAGAAATTCTGGCACGCGTCGCTTAAAGCCTATCTCGGAACGGACGACGAGAAAAAAGTGCGTGAGGTAGAAGAAAAAGTTCAATGCCTTTCGTATGCGTATCTCGTCGACTGGAAGAGGCGGCATAGCGATTTAACGAGTCAAGCGGACAAAGCGACGTACGATCTTTGGCTTAAGAGATTGCTCGAGATATTGCCGCGTATCGATACGCTTAACTTTGACGTCGAGAGTATAGAATCTTCCGGAAACGAACTTGAAATAGAGGCTTTAACGGATAACCTCGATAAAGTCATCGAATTCGTAAACGGTAAACTTTCCGCGGCGGGTTGCGGGAAGAAAGCCGAAATGCAGGTAGAGATCGCCGTAGAAGAGATATTCGTAAACGTCGCGCATTACGCCTACGCTCCGAACACGGGCAGCGTAACGGTCGGGGTAAAAATATCCGACGATCCGCGCTTTGTGACAATAACGTTTAAAGACGGCGGCAAGCCGTACAATCCGCTCGCCAAACCGGACCCGGACGTAACGCTGCCTGCCGGCGAGCGCGAGATAGGCGGCTTGGGAATATTTATGACGAAGAAAGTTATGGATGAACTTTCATACGAATACATCGACGGTAAGAACGTGTTGACGCTTAAGAAATACTTTTAAATATGCGAGAAGTAAAACCCGATTTACATATGCACACGCGTTTTTCGGACGGCACGGATACTCCCGAGGAATTGCTTTGCGCGCTTAAGTCAGCGGGTATAACCGCGTTTTCGGTGACCGATCACGACTGCATAGACGCGGCGAGGATAATTCCGGGGCTGTTACGCGACGGCGACCCCTCGTTTATTTGCGGAGTGGAGTTTTCGTGTAAAGACGAGGACGGCAAATACCATATTTTAGGCTACGGATACGACGCGGAAAGCGAGGGAATAAACGCCGTGGTTGAAAAGGGGCATAAAATACGGATGAACAAGGCGCAAAGGCGACTTGAATTTTTAAAGTCCGAGTTCGGCTTTTCCTTTCCGAAAGAAGAGATAGAGCGGCTTTTGGCTAATCCGAATCCGGGTAAGCCGCATATTGCGGCACTCATGGTAAAGTGCGGCTACGCAAAGAATAAAGAGGACGCGATATATAACTATCTGAACCGTCTGCATTGTCCCGCCGAATACGTCCGACCGGAAGAGGCTATAGCCGGAATAATAAAAAGCGGCGGGATACCCGTTCTCGCTCATCCGTTTTACGGCAGCGGCGACGAGTTGATTTTAGGCGACGAGATGGACGCTCGTTTGAAAAAACTGATCGGCTACGGTTTAACGGGAATAGAGGCGTATTATTCCGGGTTTTCGGAAAAACTTCGGCTCGGCGCGTTAAGTCTTGCGGATAAATACGACCTGCTCGTAACCGCCGGAAGCGACTATCACGGAGGGAATAAGACCGTGCGCTTAGGCGATACGGGCTACGCCGCTAAATGCGACAGACTTGAAAAATTTTTGCAAGCCGTCGGCGTCTGACGCTTAAAGCCTTGACAAAGCCGCAGATTTTTGATAATATAAAAATTAATAAAAATTGGAGGGCAATATTATGCCGTTGTTTGAAAATATCGAAGAATTTGAAAACGTTACGCCCGCTTTGCAATGGGCGATATTTATCGTCGCCGCGCTGATAGCGATCGTCGCGGTTATTTCGCTCGGGGTATCCGTTTGGCTTGCGATTAAGTATGTAACTTACAACAGAACGAAAAACTCCGCGCAGATTTCGGGCGGCGACGCGGCGAGAAAAATTCTCGACGCAAACGGTTTACAGCACATAAAAGTGTCGACGTTCGGGTCGATGGTGTTCGGAAACAGTTATTCGCACTACTTCAAAAAAGTAAGAATAAGGAGACTTACCGCGAAGAAAACGAGTATAACCTCGCTCGCTATCGGCGCGGAGAAAGCCTCGCTGGCGGTTTTGGATAAGGAACGCGATCCGGATATGCTGACGAGAGTAAGACTTACACCGCTCATTTATTTCGGACCTTTGGCGTTTATTCCCATAGTGCTTGTGGGCATCGTTATAGATATTATACTGTTCAGCTTTACGGGCATTGCGACGCTTGTAGCCACGCTCCTCGGTCTCGGCTTTTACGTCGTATCGTTCGTTATGTCGGTAAAGGTATTAAAAACCGAAGTAAAAGCGCAGAATAAAGCCATAGAAATAATGAAGTCTCAAAATATGGCGACGGGCAAAGAACTCGACATGATGAAAGAACTCTATAAGATCTACAATATCCAGTATATAAACGACATAATTTTGGAATTTTTGCAAATTATTCTCAGAGTTTTGGAGATCATCGCGAAAATGCAGCAATCGTCCGCTAATAACGACTGATAAAAGTATAAAAAAATTAAATCAAAGCGTTATAAACGCTTGCAAAAAGTTAATTATTATGTTATAATAATTACGCTGAATATGATTTACTTGTATTTGAGAGCGAAAGGTTCGCTCTCAAATTTTCGTTGCGGGGGGATTATTGTCCGCGGGACGGGATTATTCGGCGAAATCGGAGGAGAAATGAAGTTTAAAACTCGGGAAGAGATATTGTCGGCATTGTCGCCCGTTGCCGATAAAGAGGGCGTAGAACTCGTTGATATAGAACTGAAAATATCCAAAAATCCGTCCATAACCGTATTCGTTGATACGGAGGACGGGGTTGACTTAGACACGCTTGAAAGATTTCACAACGCAATCGACCCGGTGTTGGACGAGGTAGACCCGTCGTACGGCGCGGCGTATACGCTGAACGTATCGAGTCCGGGGCTTGACAGACCGTTTAAAACGGATAGGGACTACGAGCGGCACTTGGGCGAGGACGTAGAAGTGAAACTCTTCGCGCCGATAAAGGGCGTAAAAAACTTCGACGGCAAACTGGTCGGCTACGACGGCAAGAACGCGACGATAGAAACCGAAAAGGAAACGATGGTATTACCGCTTAATAAAATAGCAAAAATAAGCGTAGCGATAAAATTCGATTAACGAAAAGGAGAATAAAGATGAAGAATAAAGATTTCTTTCTTGCGATAGAAGATCTTGAAAGAGAAAAGGGGATAAAGCCGGGCGTACTTTTGGAGACGTTGACGAACGCTCTCGTTATCGCGTATAAAAAGCACACGGGCGACGCGAGAGACGTCATAATCGACATGAATCCCGAAAAGGATACGGTTAGATTTTTTGCGGTAAAGACCGTCGTCGAAGAGGTCGTGGACGAGGACAAGGAAATATCGCTGGAAGAGGCGAAAGAGATAAAAAAGACCGCCAAAGTAGGCGATCAGTTAAAAGAGGAATTTACTCCGAAGGATTTCGGCAGAATATCTGCGCAGACGGCTAAACAAGTGGTGCTTCAGAAACTTCGCGAGACCGAGCGCGACAATACGTTGGCTGAATTCGAGGATAAGGAAAACGAAATAAAGGCTTGTACGGTAAGACGCGTAGACGACAAGACGGTATACGTCGAAATAGGCGCGGGCGAAGTGGAGGCAGTGATGCTCCCGCAGGATCAGACTCCGGGCGAGACCTATAACGTCAACGACAAACTGATGGTCTACGTCAAGAAAGTAAGGACGACGGGCAAGAGCGCGCAGATCCTCGTTTCGAGGACTTCGCCGGGGCTTGTCAAAAAACTTTTCGAGAGCGTAGTTCCGGAAATCGCGCAAGGTATAGTAACGGTAAAGGCGGTATCGAGAGAGCCCGGACACAGATCGAAGATAGCGATAGTCTCCAACGACCCGAACGTAGACGCGTTAGGCGCGTGCGTCGGAAACAAGGGTTCGAGAGTAAACGAAGTAGTAAAGGAACTCGGCGGCGAGAAGATAGACATAATACTTTGGAGCGAAGATCCGCTCGAGTATATAGCGAAAGCGCTTTCGCCCGCAAAGGTGTTGAAAGTAAGCGCGATAGAAGGCGAAAAGGTCGCGCGCGTAGTAGTTCCGGACGATAAACTTTCGCTCGCCATCGGCAAAGACGGTCAGAACGCCAGACTTGCGGCGAGGCTCACGGGTTGGAAGATAGACGTAAAGAGCGAAAGCAAAGACAGAAAAGAGCAAGAAGCGCTTGCCGCGAGCGAGGAATTTGCGGATTTAGACGTCGAGGCATCCGAAGAGCAGCAATAAAAGGATTTAAGGGCGGTAGTTATGGTCGAAAAGAAAAAGCCGATAAGAACGTGCGTATGTTGTCGCAGAGAATTTACAAAGGACGAACTTATGCGCGTAGTAGCGACGAAAGACGGCAAAGTCTTTTTAGACGAAAGCAAAAAGGCGAACGGGCGCGGCGCGTATATTTGCGGCGAAGAGTCGTGCATGAAAAAACTTGCCAAATCGAAAGCGCTTGATCGAGCGCTTAAAACGCCTATTTCGTCAGAAGTGTACGCGTTGATTGCGGACGGAATAGCCGCCGCTAAGAAATAAAGGTTTCTATTTTTCAAAGATCCGGAGAAATGTAAATGGAAGAAAAGAAAGAAGACATCGTAAAAAATCTTAAAATAATCAATTCGCTGTCCGGCGACATTGCCGCGCTTATAGGCAACGTAAACGGCGTAAAGGCGGCGGCGAGCGCTATAATAAAAAAGATTTCTTTAAAAGAAAAAGAACTTAAAGCGATCGAAGAAGAAAAGCGCGTAAAAGAGGAAGAAGAGCGCATAATGGCTGAAGCCTCGGCGATTGCCGAGGCTGAAATGGCTGAGGTTTCAAAGGCGGCGGAAGAGTCTCGCGCCGAAGAGGCAATCGAAGAGAAAGCCGAGGCGGAAGAGGAAAAGCCGAAAAAGAGAGTCTCAAAGAAAACCGCCGAAAAAGCGAATGCCGAGGTAAAAGAAGAGACCGTAGAGCCTGCCGCCGAAACCGAGGAAAAACCCGCTGAAGATAAGCCCGCGGAGGAAAAACCGTCGGAACCGAAAGCGGAAGAAAAGCAGTCTGAGCCTGTAAAAGCGGAGCAAAAGCCCAAGGAGTTCAAAGTCAAGAAACTCACGCTCGAAGAGGCGCAGGCGCGCGCTTTGGAGCAGGCGAGGGCGAAAATTCTCGAGGCAAAACGCAAAGAGGCGATAGCGAGGGGCGAAGACCCCAACCTTGTAACGCTTCCCGTTCATAAGCCGGTAACGCGGACTTTTGAGGTTAAAAATACCCAAAGACCTCAGCGCGAGTATTCTGCGGACGGCGCAAGACAAGGCGCAAGACCCGTCGGAAAAGACAGACCGAGTAAGCCTTTCGGCGCGGGAACGTCGCAAAAACCCGCTCAGGTAACCTATATCCCGAAAGATACCGGCAAGTCGTTCGGCAACAAGAAAAAGTCCAGCGAAAAGAGTTTTGAGGACAAGAAAGCGATCAACAAAAAGTCGCTTATAAAGTCTCAGGTAAGCGTTAAAGACTTTGACGAGAATAAGACCGGCTACAGGAAATTAAGGGTTAAAAAGGATAAGAAAGACGAACAGGTTCAGACTATAAAGATAGATCATGCCGTCATAAACAAAGAAATAATACCGATAAAAGAACTTTCAGAAAAACTCGGAATAACCGCGATCGAGATAACCAAGAAATTGTTTAAAGAGGGCGTAATGAAGACCATAAACGACTCGGTCGATTACGACACTGCGGGCGTTATCGCGGCGGATCTCGGCATAGAACTCGAACTCAAACTCGACAAGACCGCGGAGGACGTCTTAAAAGAAGCGTTCGACGCTGCGGGCGACGACGAAAATCTCGTAAAGCGTCCGCCTGTAGTAACGGTAATGGGACACGTCGACCACGGCAAGACGAGTTTGCTCGATAAGATAAGAAGCGCAAACGTAACGGCGAGCGAGGCGGGCGGAATAACACAGCATATCGGCGCTTACTCGATAACGTTAAACGGCGAAAAGATAACTTTCCTCGATACTCCGGGTCACGCGGCGTTCACGGCGA
>CAMOXE010000150.1 GCA_946628865.1 uncultured Clostridia bacterium
CGGCTATCCTCGCCGTAAACCTTTCGGAATTGCTTGCACCGCAAAACGGCGGATTTTCGATGGATTTTTCGAGAAGATGACGAAGTCGTACTGCCGTACTACGAGGAAGATGAACGAAAAAGGCGCAAAAAGGCGCGTTTTGCGGCAAGTTCAACCTATTCACACTCGGCTAATGAGGTTTAAATGCTGCTTTATCCAGTTGTAATGCTCTTGCTCGTCGACTATGAATTGCTTAATCATATTTTTCGATACGAAGTCGTCGTCAAAAAGCGCAAGCGATTTAGACATCATCGGCAACGCCTCCGCGCTGTCTTTGCAATCGTATTCGAGCATCTCTTTGATGTTGGTGATTACGGGGTACTCCTGTATCGCTACGACCGTGGTTTCGCCGAGTTCGATAAGCCTTGCGTTTACCTTTTTCGCCTCCTCCCATTCTTCGTCCGATTCAGCCATTATTTTATCGCCGAGTTTTCCGAAACCTCTTTGCTTTAAAATTTGGGCGCGAATAGAGTGTCGCTGACTGTTTCCGAACCAGCCCTTTGCAAATTCCTTTAAGAGTTCTACTTTTGTAATTTTTATATCCTCAATAAAATTATTTTTTATTTTTTACTATTATTTTCGCGGTGCTTTCAAATACGGAATCTTCCCTTACTATCTCTCCCACTTCATCGACCGTTATCGTGCCGGATTTCGGGTTTTTAATGGATTCAACGTAGCCTTTGACGGTAGCGTCAACGTCGGAATATTCGAAAGACAAATCGCAATCAACCATTTCGCAGTCGACGAGTTTTAAATCGGAGCAGTAGCACAGCGGCTGAGTCCCTATAATTTTACAGTTGATAAGCGTAAGTCCCTGCGAAAACCACGCCAGATACTCGCCCTTTACGACCGAGTTAGTAACCGTAACGTTTTTCGAGTGCCAGAATGCGTCTTTCGTGTCGAGATAAGAGTTCTTTATCTCGAGATTTTCGATGTACTGAAAAGAGTACTTGCCCTTAAACTTAACGTCGTTTAAAGAGACGTTTTTTGAATCGAAAAATGCGTATTCCGAAGTGATTTTGCTGTTTGTAACGACCGTGCGGTTTGTTTTCCAGCCGAATTCCGTAGATTCTATCTCGCAGTTATCTATAACCGTGTCCGAGCATTCGCGCAGGGCTTTAACACCGAAGATTTTAGTGTTCGTAATTTTGCCGTCAGTCGAATACCATATGGGCGCTCGCGTTTTATCGTCGAAGAAAGATCCGTCGATTTTGTAGCGTTTTGCGTGCCAGATAGGATATCTTAGCGAAAACTTGCAATTATTAACCGCGATATTTCTGGTCTCCTTCAATACCGATTCGCCGTCCGCAGGCCCTGCGAAAGTGCAGTCTTTTACTTCCGTGTCCTTAATATTATATAATGCCCTTTCATTGTCATAAACTTTGTTTTCAATCAGTTCCATAATTATCGTCCGTTTGATATTATATTGTTTTTAGTTTAGTGCGCTTTCGCGGTGCTTTGAACACTCTCGATAAAGCGTTTAAATCTTCGTCCGAAATAGGCGAAAATACGTTTTGCATATTGTTTTCAAGCCGAGAAATATCCGACGTCTTAAACACGGTCGTAACGCCCGAGGTTCCGATTATAAAGGACAGCATCAGCGATTCCGGAGTTTTACCCGTTCGTTTTGCAACGTCGATAACTATCGGGTTTTGCGCGACGGAAAGTCGTCTTGCGTTGCTGTGGCAAAGCGGCGAGTACGCCGTTACGAGTACGTCGTTTTTTTTGCACCAGGGAATCAACTCGTATTCGGGCGACCGCGTTGCGATATTGTAAAGTATCTGATTGCAAAAGCAGTGTTTACCGTTATCTCGATCGAAAAGTTCCGTCATATCGTCGGTGTCGAAGTTGGATACGCCCCAATGCTTTATCAGTCCCTTGCGTACAAGTTCCTCCATATTATCCGCTACGCGCCCAAGTTCTAAATCTTCTCGCCAATGCAACAGATATAAATCTATTGCGGCAATTCCGAGACGGTCGAGAGATCTTCGGCAAGAATCGGAATAAGCGTTCTTTTCGGCGTTTTCGGGGTGGATTTTATCGACTATAAACAGGTTTTCTCGCGGGTAATCCTTGATAATTCCGCTCAAGAATAATTCGCTCGCGCCGTCGCCGTAAGATTCGGCGGTGTCAATAAGCGTCATGCCGAAAGTCTCTATAGCGGTGCGGACGGTGTTTTCTTCCGTTGCCGAATTATTCGCGTTGAACCCCAAGCCGAACGTTCCTATCCCGATAAGCGGTATTTTGACGCCCCTATGCTTTAAGTACTCCATTTTTTAAAGAGTTACGCCGGGTTGAATTTGCTCTTTGGTTGGCGGCAACGCGGACATTTCCAATCGTCCGGAAGATCTTCAAACGCAACTCCGCCGTTTTCCGCAGGGTCGTAAACGTACCCGCATATCGAACAAACGTACTTGCCGCTCGCCTTGCTTAAGGAAAAATCCACTTCGGCAAGAACCTTTGCCGGCGGATTGTCGAGGTCCATTACCTTTTTATTTTCCAAATTTTCATAGCCTTGCGGAGTATGCGTTCCGCAATATACCGTCGGGTGATTGCGCACAAATTCGCGAACGCGGTCCAAGGTCTCGCGCGCGGCGGCTTTGTCCTCGAATACGACGGGAAGTTTATTCGCATAAAGCGCCTCGTCGACGTAAGTTATATCGCCGTGGAGCATATAGAACAGTCCGTCGGACTCGACTATCACTATGCTGTTGCCGTTCGTATGACCTTTTGCCTTGATAAAGTAAACGCCGTCGGCTATTTTTTGAGTTTCGGGGAAGTTATAATACGCTCCGTCGGTAAATTTTACCGGAACGATATTATCAAGTCCTTTTAATTCGTCTGCCGCCGCTTCGTCCTGATTGACGTAAATCGTTGCGTTTTTAAACGACTTCAGTTCGCCCGAGTGATCCGCGTGCTTATGAGTAAGGAGAATTTTCGTTATCTGCTCTTTTTTATATCCCGAATTTGCAAGCGCTTCCATATACGAGCATATATCCTTTCCCGTATAGGCGAGCGACTGCTCGTTCGGAACTTCTTCCGGCGTTCCCGCGGGAAGTCCCGTGTCCACGAGTATGACGTCTTTCCCGGTATCTATAAGATAGTTTTGCAAACTGCCGCGATAGCGCACGGACGGGTCGAATTTGTCCATTCCGTCCTCTCCGCCGAACGC
>CAMOXE010000151.1 GCA_946628865.1 uncultured Clostridia bacterium
CATGACGTAGCCCGCGTCGCAAGACCACATAAGCGCAACGGCAACTTTGCTGCTTTTAGCCGCCATCTTGAACTTGACGTCGTCTACGTCCCAGATAGTCCCTTCCTTAATCGCGTTCAGAGTGGCTTTCGCTTTACTTATCGTCTCCGCGGTCGTGTCCTCGAAAATGCTTTGAACTTTCGCTTTCTTTTCGTTTCCGGAAAGAGCGTTTAACGCCTCTCTTTCGTTATATAAGCACGCCGCAACGTAAGTGTCGCGAATAGAATCTTTTATCGAACGATGGTCTTTAAATTCATCGCCGAAAAGCGCCGTCCAACTGTCGATCTGTTTGCCGGTTTTGGTTATATCGTAAACCAAGCCCAAAGTTCCGTACATATATGGAACGGTATACTTCAGTTCGGGGTCGAATTCGCGGGAAGTTTCGAGATATTCCTCTTTGAAAAGTCCGTTTTTCTCGACGTCGATCACGGTTTTATCAACGGGGAGGAGCAGGTCTTTTTTTATGAGATATTCCACCATATAGTCGCTCGGAACTAACAAATCGTAATCGGATTTGTTCTTTTCGACGGCTTTTTGAATATCTTCGACGGCGTCGAAATTTTTGACGGATACTGTAACGGTTTTTCCCGTTTCCGCTTTATACCACTTTGAAAACTCTTCGAAGATATCTTCGTCGATGTATTCGCCGGGCATGTAGAGTTTCAACTGCTCGTCGCGGTTTTCGCCGCATGAAGTTAAAGCGGCAACTGCGCCCGTTGATATTGCAACGGTCAAAAGGGTGCTGATAAGTCTTTTCATTTTTTGTCTCCTTTGCTGTTTTTTGCGTTTTTATTTTTTATGATATTATAAACTATCAACGAAATCAATACTACGGCGAATATAAGCGTGGACAGCGCGCGTATCTCGCTCGGAAGTTTTTTCCTTATTCCCGAGTACACGAAAGTGGAAATGGTTTCTATGTCCGCGCCGATCGAGTTTATGTTCGTTATAACGAAATCGTCGAGCGAAAGCGTAAACGCAAGCGCAAATCCCGAAACCATCGCTCCGGCGAGTTGCGGGAGCATCACGGTGAATAAACTTCGCATAGGTCCGGCGCCCAAGTCCAGGCTCGCCTCTAATGTGTTTGGGTTTAACTGTTTAAGTCTCGGGCTTACCGTTAAAATGACGTAGGGGGTAGTAATTACCGTATGCGCGATTATAAGCCAGGTTATACTGAAATTGACGGGTAAAAGCAGAGTGTCGCGAAGGAACAGCATTAACAGAAAAAATCCCATCGCGGTAACGATTTCTGCGTTTACGATCGTTATTTGCGACGACGCGTCTATTATCGCCCGCGATTTTTTGCGCATGTAATGTATACCTATCGACGCCGTTGTTCCGAGAAGAGTCGCGAGCGTCGCCGATATTATTCCGATAACGAGAGTATTCCGCGTAGCCGACAGGAGTTTCTCGTTTTCAAAGAGTTTCCCGTAAAGACTTAGCGTAAACGTTCCGAATTCGTCGCCGATAGAACGCGCCGGGCTGAACGAATACGCAACTATCATTATAAGCGGAAGATATATCGCCGCAAGCACGATGATAAGTACCAGCCATTTGACTATTAAAGCGACTATCGAAGAAGGCTTTTTATTCATCTTTCTTGCCTCCTTTTATCGGTTTTGAAGTTTTACCTGATAGCGCCGAGCCGATGAGCATGACCGCTATAACTATTACGAGCAGTACGAACGACAGCGCCGAGCCGTAACCGTAAGAGTCCTGCTCGAAGAGCGTAGCGATCTTTGCGCCGATAACGCTCGTGTTCATATCGCCCATCGCCATGGTTATGGAGTAGGAACTGAATATCGGCATAAACATCATGCTTATTCCGCTTATAATTCCCGGGAGCGAAAGCGGCAGGGTAACTTTTAAAAAGGTTTTAACGCCGTTTGCGCCGAGGTCCAACGAGGCCTCGTTATAACTTTTATCCATATTTGACAAAACGGTGTAAATCGGCAGCAGCATATACGGAAAGAAATCGTATACCATACCTATTACCGCCGCGCCGTAACTTTGACCTATCCCGATCATTTGTAGCATCGATTTAAGCGCGAAGATACGGAGCATGAAGTTTATCCACATGGGTATGATAAACAAAAGCGAAAGTATAGCTATTTTGTTGAACGGCGAACTCGCCAGAATATATGCGACGGGGTAGGCGATAACGAGACATATCGCCGTCGATAAAGCCGCTATACCCACGGTCTTAAACAGTTGATTTACGTTTTCGGGGTTGGAAAACACGTCTATAAAATTATTGAAAGTAAACGAGCCGTCCTCTCCGATAAGCGAATATATAAGTACTAAAATAAGCGGCACTATGACGAATACTATCGTTACGCCGACGTAGGGAAAGGCGAACGCGGTAGGGCGAAAAGTCTTTGCTTTTTTCATTTAGTCCGCCTCCGAGTCGGTTATCGGCTCATTTTCGGCGTCGTCGATTTTTTCGACTATGATTTTTTCCGGTATCAGATTAATGCCCACGCGGTCGTTTATATTCCACTCGTAGGGAGTATCGACTAAAAAGTCCTCGCCCCTGTCGGTTCTGAGTTGTACTTGATAATAAGTGCCTTTGTAGACGCTTTGCTTTACCTTTGCGCCGATAACGCCGTCGTTTTCATCGTCTAAAATCTCAACCGCGTCGAACGGAACTTTTACTATTACTTCATCGCCCTTTTCAAGCGTTTCATCCGCATTATTAAATTTAAACGAACCGCCGCAAAGCCAAACCGTTTCTTCGTCCTCGACCTCGCCGACGAAAGAGTTGATCGTGCGAATCTTCCGCATTATATGTATACTGCTTGGCGAAACGCCGAGAACGACTTTTGTTCCCAAATTGAAATTCGAGGTGTTTTGCACTGTAAATTCGTAAGAGTCGGCAAGTACGATCATTTCGTAATAAGTGCCTTTAAAGACTGAAGATATGACTTCGCCTTTGAACTGCCCCTCGCCGCCGACGGAAATCGCTATATCTTCCGGGCGAATTACTATATCGACTTGTTCGTTTTTGTGAAAGCCGCCGTCCATACACGGAAGTGAAACTCCGAGGAATTTCACGAGTCTATCTTTAAGCATCGTCCCCGACAATATATTACTTTCGCCTATAAAGTTGGCTACGAAAGCGTTTTTCGGTTCGTCGTAAATCTCTTTCGGAGTGTCTATTTGCTGAATTTGTCCGTCGTTTATGACGACTACCGTATCGCTCATCGTAAGCGCTTCTTCCTGGTCGTGAGTGACGTAAATGAACGTGATTCCGAGTTCTCTGTGCATGCGTTTCAACTCGATCTGCATTTCCTTACGCATTTTAAGGTCCAACGCTCCGAGCGGTTCGTCCAGGAGAAGTACTTTCGGCTCGCAAACGAGCGCGCGAGCGATCGCGATACGCTGTTGCTGTCCGCCGGAGAGCGAATTGACGTTCCTGTAACCGTAGTCCTCGAGGTCTACCATCTTGAGCGCGCGGTTGACCTTTTCGGCTATTTCTTCTTTCGTAAAATGCCTGTAAATAGTCTTGCCGTTCTTTTCGCTTGCGGGAATCTTTTTAAGTTTCAGCCCGAACGCGATATTGTTGAACACGTTTAGGTGCGGGAAAAGCGCGTATTTTTGGAAAACCGTGTTTACGGGACGTCTGTAGGGCGGAATTGCCGTAATATCTTCGCCGCCTATCAGTATCCTACCCTTAGTCGGGGTCTCGAACCCCGCAATCATTCTTAGGACTGTGGTCTTGCCGCAACCGGACGGACCGAGCAGGGTAACGAATTCGCCTTTTCTGATGTAAAGCGAAAGGTTTTTTACGACCGGTTTATCGCCGAAACTCTTTTCAACGCCGATTAGTTCTATGATTTTTTCTTCAGTGTCCATATTTCGCTCCTTAAAACGTCGGCGGAGTGCTTATCCATAAGAATTTAGCCACTCTGTCGGTAGGGTTTTCTATGTAATGCGCTTTAGACGACGAATAATAGAAACTTTCGCCCTTGTTGCATCTGTATTTTTTGTTCCCGATATGAATAACTATCGAGCCGGTTAAAACGTAGCCGAACTCTTCGCCTTCGTGGGGGATGTCCGCCTCCGTCTTTTTGGTCGGCATAAGTTCCGTAAGGATAGGTTCGAGCATATTTTTCTGAGAGTTGTTCACCAGCCACGTTATTTTGAACGCGCCCGCGTCTTTCTCGAAAAAGTCGCTCTCTTTGAATACGATTTGCTCTTCTTCCTCGTCGGCGAAAAAGTCCTTGAGCGTAGTGCCGAGCGCGGACAAAATATCGATTAACGTTGCTATAGACGGACTTGTCAGGTCGTTTTCGAGTTGACTGATATATCCTTTCGTCAGTTCGCAACGGTCGGCAAGTTCTTCTTGCGTCAGATCGTTTTGCAACCTGAGTTCTTTTATTTTGTTGCCGAGTTCCATATCGCCCCTCCTTTTCAACTTCGTTTCGGGTAGCGGTTTAAAGATTTTAAACCCGAAGTTTACAAGATTTAGAAATTATAAACCGAAAGTTTAATAAAACTAAACCGAACGACTTTATTATTATATATATAAGCCGTAGCCTTGTCAATCGTTTTAAAGGCATTTTTCAAAAAATATTTAAAAATTATTTAACTGCTCAAAATAGCGTTATGAAAAAGATAATTTTTGCCGCGATCGCGGCTGTGACGGTTTTATTTTCAAGCCCCTCGAATGCGGTGTTTGCAAACGAAAGACTGCTCCCGATTTACAGGGTAGACAGGTCGGATAATTTAATTTCCATTTCGTTCGACTGCGCCTGGGGCGACGAGTACACTGACGAGTTGTTGTCCGTAATGGACGAATACGACGTAAAATGCACGTTTTTTGCGGTTGAATTCTGGACGAAGAAATATCCAGAGCGGATAAAAGCCATCTCCGAGGCGGGGCATGAGATAGGCACGCACTCGGCAACGCATCCGCACATGAGTAAAATGAGCAAAGAAAAAATAGCCGAAGAACTAAAGAGTTCCGCGGCGGCGATAACCGAAATAACGGGTAAAAAGGTAGAATTGTTCCGCGCTCCGTTCGGCGAATACGATAACGAAGTGATTTCCGCGGCGAAAGAGTTGGGGCTTTTTACCGTGCAATGGGACGTTGACTCTCTCGACTGGAAGAACCTGTCGTCGCGCGAGATAGCGGATAGAATTATAAAGCGCACGAAATCCGGCTCGATAATACTCTGCCACAACAACGGCTTGCACACCGCCGAAAGCCTGCCGCAAATTTTTTCCGCGCTTAAAGCAAAAGGCTTTAAATTCGTGCCTATAGGCGAACTTATTTATAAAACAGACTATAAAATTCTACCCGACGGGACCCAATCAAATAATTGACTTAAACTCGGCGATGTGATATAATAACCCCGCAATGAAGAAAACGGTGGTCGTTGGAATGAGCGGCGGGGTATACAATTCTGTCGCGGCTCTGCTACTTAAAGAACAAGGGTACAACGTAATAGGTCTTTTCATGAAGAATTGGGAGGGCGACGACGAGGACGGATGTTGCACGGCGGACGACGATTATTCGGACGTCAGAAGAGTCTGCGACAAAATAGGAATACCCTATTACTCCGTCAATTTCGCCAAAGAATATATGGACAGGGTGTTCAAGTATTTTTTGGACGAATATTCCAAAGGCAGAACTCCCAACCCGGACGTGCTGTGCAACCGCGAGATAAAATTCGGACCGTTTAAAAAATACGCCGAAGAACTCGGCGCGGACTATATCGCCACGGGACATTACTGCGGAATCCGCCACGACGGCGAAACGCATTATCTTTTAAAGGCGAAAGACCAAAACAAGGACCAGACCTACTTTTTAAATCAACTGTCGCAAGAGCAACTCAAAAACGTTTTGTTTCCTCTTAAAGATCTCGTAAAGCCGGAGATAAGAAAGATAGCGGAAGAAAACGGGCTTTCTACCGCCGAGAAAAAGGACAGTACGGGTATCTGCTTTATAGGCGAGCGGAAGTTCAGACAGTTTTTAATGAATTATCTGCCCGCAAAAGAGGGAGATATAAAGACCTACGACGGCAGGACTCTCGGCAAGCATTACGGGCTTATGTATTACACGATAGGACAGCGCAAAGGCTTAGACGTCGGCGGACAGAAAAACGACGCGGGGCGGTGGTTTGTTGTCGAAAAAGATATGAAAAATAACGTGTTATACGTCGCTCACGGCGAAGAAGAGCGACTGTATTCAAATGGCTTGGTGCTGTATAGTTGCAATTGGATACCGCGAAAGCCCGAGGCGGAAGAGTTTAAGTGTAAAGCGAAATTCCGCTATCGTCAAGACGAACAGGGCGTAACGGTAAGGATAGAGAAAGACAGGACGGTAGTGACTTTTGACGAGCGCCAGCGCGCGATAACGGTAGGGCAATACGCGGTATTTTACGACGAAGAGAAGTGTCTCGGCGGCGGAGTTATAGAAGAGGTTATATTTTAAAGGGGATATCTTGCAAAAGCGAGGTATCCTTTAACAATGAAAAAACAGCCTATAAGTTGATTATCGGCTGTTTTTTTGATATTTAACGAGCAGGTTCAAAGTGCTTAAAACGTGTTTTTTCATATCGTCCGGCAGTTTTTTATAGTCTGATAGGGCGAGCGATTCCTCGTCGTTTGCGGCGGAGTATTGCGGCAGATAAAAATCGTCGGTTTTACCGACCAAATAGTCGATAGAGCAATCGAATATCTCCGAAAGTTTAACGAGTGTATCTATATTAGGCTCGGAACGACCTTTTTCGTATTCGCAAATACTGTTTTTTGAAAGCATAAGCATATCGGCAAGTTCTTTTTGCGTCAAATTTTTTTCTTTTCTCAATTCTTTCAATCTGTCTGTAAACATATCATTAATATAATACAATAATTTTGTATTATTATGCTTGACAATACAGAAATATTGTGTTATACTCCAAAATAGTACAAAATTCTTGTGTTTAATTTATAAAAATACAAATTTTTTGAAAACGGAGGATAGAAATGAAAAATAAAGTCATTAAAATGCTATTAACGGCGCTGTTAAGTTTTACGGCGTTATTTGTCGCTGCGTGTTCGGCAAGCGATATACAAACGGTAATAGACAACAACAAGACAAAATTATCGACCCCAACGAATATTTACGTTGACGATAATAACGTACTTCGTTGGGACGAAGTGTCGGGTGCGACTTCGTATACCGTATTGATAGCGAACGAAGAGTATTCGCGACCCGCGCATTTTATCGATTTAAAGCCGATAATCAAAGCAAACGGCTCGTATGAGATTTATGTAAGGGCAAAATCCGAACAGGTTTACGTCGAGGATAGCAGTTGGTCAAGCGTATATACATTTGATTATAACGGCATAATCGTTGAAAAGTTAGACGCGCCGACAATCACCGCCATAGAAAACGACGTGGTCTACTGGTCTCCGACGGAAAACGCCGAGTATTATGCTCTAAAGGCAAACAAAAACGGCGTAATATATTCTTATGAAACGGGTAAAGGCGAGACGACTTGCGCTTTAACCGATTTAAAGCGAAACGGCGAGCGCATAAGCGGCTACGGCGAAATAGAGATTTCCGTCAAGGCATGTTCGGACAATGCGACTTCTTCCGAGTGGTCTGACGGCTATAACGTTTTTTACGTTGCTCCGTCGTCGGATAGCGATTTGCAGACTTTGGCGAATTGGAATATCGGTTACGGCTACAATCTGCTCGAAAACGAGTATTTAAAACTCAACAATTATAAGTCCGCATACGCGGTATTCGACCTTTCAAAACTTTTAACCGTCGCAACCGCAGACGTAAACTCGCATAACAATACGGCGGAATACGAGGCGTATAGTTTCAGTTCCGTAGAGGAATTTTTAACGCAACTCGATATAGATATGAGTATGAGCAACAGCGTTGGAGCAAGCGCAAGTTATGCTATGTGTAAGGCTGCTGCAAATTTGAAAACCGCTTTATCGTTATCTATGTCAACCTCGATAAAAGCCTATGCAAGTTCGAAAATTATTTTTTACAATTTCTACATAACCAACGGTATAAAATCCGTTAAGTTGAAAGAATCTGACGAGCGGCTTTTGAAATATTCGTTAAATAGCGCGTTTGTCAATGACTTGTGCGGTATTTCTGCTTCAACCGCAAATATGACGTACGAGCAAAGGGCGGAATATATCTTAAACAATTACGGAACGCACGCCATTTTAGGCGTAAACACGGGCGGAATATTAACGTCTACTTACGTTGCTGCTACTAACGAATTAGACGTTGCGCTTAAGTTAAAGGAAAGCGGTTCAATAGATATGAGCAGCGAGGCGGGCGCGTCTTTCAACGGCGCAACTGCAAGCGTTAGTGAGGCAATGAGTTTATCTGAATCAGTTGAAACGTACAATAAATCTCATTCTGGCGTATCCTACATTAGTTTTAAGACAATAGCGTACGGCGGTAAAACAGACCTTTCTCTTTCTTCGGACGCGACTGCGGCGTTAAAGGGTTGGGAAATGACTTCTTCAAACGATATGCCTATATCCGTATATCAGGATAAAGCCTACGATATAGCATACTTGATTTCGCTATACGATAACGATTTCGGAAGATATTTCGCAAAATATATAGGCGACCGTGCCAGCGAAGAATTTGCCGCCCTCACCGCGCAGTTCGAGAGAGAAAACAGTTTACCTGTCAATTTAGAGGTTGAAAACGGCAAAAACGTAATGAAAATCGATTTAAGCGCTTATCAGGAATCGGGTTTAGACGGCGTTTACAATCCTAATTTAGTAAACGACGTCTTAACGGTTTACCCGGTTTATTGTTGTAAAAACGTCGATAAAATCGTCGTAATGGGCGCGTTTGACGAAAAAAAGAGTTTGATTGATTTTTCGATAGAACTTTCAAAACAATGGAAGAGAGACGTCGAAATAGAATTTATAAACTGCGGCTTTGTCTGCGCGACGGAAAGGGGCTTGGTCGACGACGGCAAAGTATCGAAAAATATCGGCGTAAACGTTTCGTTCAGCGGCGTAAACTACGTTAAAGATAAACAAGGCAATGAAAATCTCTATTCGACTATAAACGGCAAAACGTATAACTTTTCTTTTGAAAAGAACGACGATATAACTTTGGACACCTCGACAGTGAGATTTTCGGACGGCAAAATGTGCCTTATCGACGCCGAAAAAGAAAATTATAACTTTTTGGGTTGGTATGCCTGGAATAACGAAGAAGAAGTTCAAGTGACGAACGGTTTAACCGAAGTCGTAGATACTTACGAATTAGCCGACCTTACCGTTTCGCTCCACGCGAAATTCGGACCCGCCGTATATGAGATTACTTTGGATAATCAATTCGCTACCGTCGGCGGCACAACTAAAATTTTCGAGAGATTTAACGACAGATTTTATTTTGCTTACGACTTTGATAACGGCGAATGCTCCGAAGAAGTCGAAACTATAACCATACCCCAAAAGACGGGCTATGATTTCTTGGGTTACTATCAAAGCGTTTCCGACAACAATACGTTAAACGCCGACGGCAATCTTTTATATATAGACGCAACGGGTAAGTTGACGCATTTGGGTAATACTCCGCAAGAACGAGCGCGAACGTTTACGGCAAAAATCACGCTTTATGCTTTATGGAAACCGCATACGAGTATAATATCATTATGCGAACGCTCCGGCGACGATGAAATTATAATAAAATTAAAATCGGTATACAATACGGGTATTTATGACGAAAACGACAATAAGATAAATGGAATTACTCCGCCCGTAAGAGCGCAGTATATTTTCGGCGGATATTATAAAGCGGTAACGAATAACGAAACCGCCAACGCGAGCGGCACGGGTAGAATGATAGACAATAACGGCAACTTTGACTTCGATTCTACGGCTATAACTTCCGACGTTAGTTACGTCGCTTTATGGACGAAAGGGGAATTTGCCGTCGAGTTGGTAACGAACGGCGGAATTATTGACGGAACTCCGCTTACGACGTATTCGTCTTTAGACGGCGCGGTATTGTCTAAGATTAGTAAAGCGGGCTATATTTTCGAGGGTTGGTACGACGCCGAGGACGTAAAATGGAAAGAAATACCCGTCGGAACTAACGAAGATTTAACTTTTACGGCAAAGTGGACCGTAGATCCGTATGAAATAAGTAAATACGTTTCAAACGGCGAGGTCGTAAGCGATTCGTATGAAGGCGGAAATTCTTATACCGTTTATAAAGGAATAGACAATACTCCGAAAATTTCATCGGGCAAAGTAATACTTGACTGGAGTGAAGAAACAAACGTCAACGTAAACGAGCATCAAGCGCGCGAAGTGGTCAATACGGATTATTACAATCATTTAACGATAGGCGGGGAATATACGGAAGTAATATTTATCGGTGCCGAAAATATAACGTATAAAAATTTCAGGATAAACGTTAATGATGACGTTAAAGAATTGACGATAAGATTTAAAGATTTCAATTACTCAACAAACGGTCTTACCGCAATAGGGGTTACAAGTAGTGTAGAACTTACGATAGAGTTTATAGGCGAATGTTCAATCGGCGCAACTTATGAAGAGGGTTCTATATTAGGCGAAGAGGCTATGCCGATTGAAAATTTAACGCTTATCGGCGCGGGGAACGCAACAATAAAGGCGGCTAATGCGACGACGTCGTCGAAGAACGGCAAATCGGCAATTTGGGCGAATAACATTACGATAACGATGAGCGGTGATTTAACCGTTTACGGCGGAAACGGAGCAAACGGAGCGAGTGCGGGCGCAAACGGCGGCAATGGTGGTACAGGAATTGTTGCAAATACTATTACCGTAGATATGACAGGCTCTTTAACCGTATACGGCGGCAACGGCGGCAACGGCTTCGACGGGAGTCAAGGCAAAAAGGGATCAACAGGGGCTGAATATCAAAAAGGTGGTCAAGGGGGAAAAGGAGGAAACGGCGGAAACGGCGGTAAAGGTGGAGCCTCAATCGCTACCGCAAATCTATTAATTTATAAAGGAAACTTTATTTTATATGGCGGCGACGGCGGTAAAGGCGGCGACGGCGGTAAAGGCGGTAAAGGTGGAACAGGTGGAGTAAACACATGGGCATTTACTGTTGGTGCAGAAGGTGGAAATGGTGGCAATGGCGGAACTGGCGGCAATAGTGGGGTTCCTGGCAATGTTGAAATCATAAAATTCATTGAAAATGGCAGTATAAATATATCAATAGAATCTGGTTGCTTAGAGATTAATAGAGGCTCCTACGGTGCTGCGGGTTGTGGGGGCGAAAAAGGCCCCGGCGGTGACGGCGGAAAAGGTGGAGGTGGTGGCTATGGTCCCTCTGGTAATTCAGGTTCAACGGGTCAACCAGGCATATATTTATATGATACTTCAGTACCTAAAACAACAAGCATAACAATTGATGGCACAATCAATACATATGGGGAATAATTATACAAACCAAAAAATTTTGGATAATTAAAAGAACGAAGTGAGAGGCAGTCAACCTCTCACTTTTTCATATACTTATGTGTTTTACAACGCGGATATTAAATGGTAGTTTAAAAATTTTTATAATTTAAAAAAATTTTTGTCAAAAAAAAGGGATTTGGCATTTTCTTACAGTATAATATAAGTATGAAAGATAATATTTTTTTAAAAGAGGACAAGTTCTTTTCGCCTTTTGCGACAAAATCCAAAGACACTAAAGGCAGACAAACCTATGAAGAGCCTTGCGAAATGCGTACCGAATTCCAACGCGACAGGGATAGAATTATCTATTCCAAAGCCTTCCGCCGCTTAAAGAATAAAACTCAGGTGTTTTTTTCGCCGGACGGCGATCATTATATGACGAGACTTACGCATACTTTAGACGTATCGCAAATCGCCCGCTCCATAGCGCGGAGTTTAGACCTCAACGAGGATTTAGCCGAGGCGATTTCGCTCGGACACGATCTCGGGCATACGCCTTTCGGGCATATCGGCGAGAGGATATTGGCGGGGCTTAACCCCGACGGTTTCGAGCATAACGTTCAGTCCCTTCGCGTGGTGGACGTTTTGGAGGACGAGGGCAGAGGCTTAAATTTAACTTACGAAGTCAGAGACGGTATTTTGCAACACAAAAAGTCCGGAACTCCGCACACTATAGAGGGCGAGGTCGTTTCTTTGGCGGACAGAATAGCGTATTTAAACCACGACATCGACGACGCCGTGCGCGCGGGGATATTCGGCGAAGAGGATATTCCGAGAGAGTACCGAGAAGTGCTTGGAAAGACTACGAGCGCGAGGATAAACAAAATGATTTCCTCGATATGCAAAAACTCATACGGCAAGCCGCACGTTGAAATGGAACCGGAGATAAAAGAGATAACCGAAAGCCTGCGCGATTTCATGTTCAACAAGGTGTATAAGACCAAACTTGCGGTATCCGAAGAGCATAGAGCGAGCAGAATGATAACCGCGCTTTACGAATATTTTAAGAACAAGCCGGAGGCACTTCCCGAATTTTATTTAAACGACGCTACGGAATTCGGTCTTGACGCCGCGATTTCGGATTACATATCGGGCATGACGGACAGATACGCGGTGTACGTCTTTGAACAACTGTTCGTGCCGAAAACTTTTTTCATGAGATAGAATGATAAAAGAAGAGTTTATCGAAAAACTGAAAGAAAAGAACAACATCGTAGACGTTGTCGGAAAATACTGCACCTTAAAGAAACGTGGTAGCAGTTTTTGGGCGTGCTGTCCGTTGCCCGGACATTCGGAGCGGACGCCGTCGTTTTCGGTAAACGAGCCGGGGCAATTTTTCAAATGTTTCGGTTGCGGTAAGGGCGGGAACGTCTTTACGTTTATTATGGAAATGGAGAATCTCGACTTTGTCGGCGCCGTCAGACACCTTGCGGAGATTTCGGGTATGGAGATTCCCGACGACGGTAAAGACGAGAACTCGACGTTTAAAAAGCGCGGAGACCGCGACAGAATGCTCGCGCTCATGCGCGAAACGGCGCTATTTTACGTCCATAACCTCGACTCTGCGGGCGCGAAAGCGCATAGGGAATATTTAAGCGGCAGAGGAATAGACGCAGTCACCGCAAAGACTTTCGGGATAGGCGCGTCATTGGATTTTAATTCTTTGCCGAGGTATTTACGGTCGAAAGGCTATACCGACGAAGAGATGCTCAGTTGCGGGGTATGCTCGCGCTACGGCAGAGATAAAGACGGCAAAACGACTTACGAAACGGGCGACGCGCTATACGGCAGACTGATAATACCGATAATAAACAATTTCTCGAACGTAATCGCGTTCGGCGGCAGACTGCTTGAAAAAAAACCGAACTTTGCGAAATATAAAAATACTCAAGAGACCGAACTGTTTATAAAGAACAGAACTCTATACAACATAAATCAATTAAAGAAATTGAAAAGCGGCGGCGGACTGAAAGACGTGATCATGGTAGAGGGGTATATGGACGTCATATCGCTTTACAGCGCGGGATTTAAGAACGTAGTGGCGTCGATGGGAACGTCGCTTACCGTAGAGCAGGCGCGGATATTAAAGCGGTATACGGACACCGTGATAATAAGTTACGAAGGCGACGGAGAGGGGAAAAAAGCGACTATATGCGGCATTGACATTCTTAAAAC
>CAMOXE010000152.1 GCA_946628865.1 uncultured Clostridia bacterium
GAAAGCGTGGGGATTATCGGGCGGATAGGCTCGGGAAAATCGACTATAGCCGACCTTTTGACGCGAACTTATAACGTAGACGACGGCAAGATTTTACTTGACGGAACAGACATAAACCGCATTACGCTTAAGTCTTTAAGAGACAATATCGCATACGTTCCGCAAGACAATTTCCTCTTCTCCGACACGATTGCCGAAAATATCGCCTTTTCTTCGGACGCAAAGGATATGGATAAAATCCGCGAAGCCGCGCGGCTTGCTTGCGTGGCGGAAGATATAGAGGGCTTTGAAAACGGTTACGAAACCGTCCTCGGCGAACGCGGAATAACCGTTTCGGGCGGGCAAAAACAACGAATATCCATTGCGAGGGCGCTTATGAAAGACGCGCCGATAATGATACTCGACGATTCGGTCTCCGCTGTAGATATGAACACGGAAAAGGTCATTTTAAGCAATCTTAAAAAAGCGAGAAAGGGAAAGACGACGCTCCTTATCGCGCACAGAATATCGACGATCGAAAACCTCGACAAGGTATTGTTTTTGGACGACGGCGAAGTCCTCGCTTTCGGCAGGCACGAAGAACTTATCGCCTCTAACGAAAAATACGCCGAGATAGTTAAATCTCAAAGCATAGAAAAGGAGGGCAAATAGATGTATAATTACTTCCCTCTTTTAGCGGTAGGCGCGACGCTCGGGGTGTTCTCCGCCGCAATAATAACCGCCTATATGCTCGTTAAACGCAAAAGTAAGGTCGTTTTGGGCGGCAGAACGATGACGGACGGCGAACTGCTTAAGCGGCTTTTAAACTACGCAAAACCGCACGCGAAGAGTTTCGTCGTTGTCTTGGTTTTAATGCTGTTTTCGATTGCATACGAGGTCGTTTCGCCCGCGCTTATAGGTAATATAGAAGAACTGATAAAAGCTGACTTTGCCATCGACGACTTGATTAAATACGTCGCGCTATACGTTTCGATTTTAATCGTTTCGCTCGTCTGTACTTTCCTGCACGCGATAATCCTGCAAAAAACCGGTCAGAAAATAATATCGAAAATACGCGAGGACGCCTTTACGCATATCGAAGAACTTTCTCACGGTCAACTCTCGGAAATTCCCGTCGGAAAACTCGTTACGCGGGTCTCGAACGACGCGGAGTCCGTTTCGAGAATGTTTACGAGCGTGATCGTAAACCTCGTTAAAAACGTACTCGTGCTTTTGGGCGTTACCGCGGCGATGTTCGCGCTCAACTATACCCTTGCGCTTATCGTAATGTGTTTCGCGCCGTTTATAGTGCTTTTTACCGTCGTTTTCAGAAAATTCTCGCGCTTGGCGTTCAGAAAAGAAAAGGAATGTACGGCGGACATCAACGCGTTTTTATCCGAAAATCTTTCGGGGATGAAAATAACGCAGAACTTCAACCGCACCGACCTTAAATATTCGCAATTCGCCAAAAAGAGCAAGAAGTTTTCTAAAGCGGCAATGAATACGATTTTCGTGTTCGGCGTTTTCAGACCCGTCGTATACTTTATATACATATCGTCGATACTGCTGCTGTTCTACTTCGGCGGCAAGGGCTATCTGGACGGCGGAAAGATATTGGGCGTCGAGATTACCGGCGGTATCATCGTTTCGTTCTATATGTATATCACGAAGTTTTTCGACCCTATACAAAACCTCGCCGAGCAGTTCAACGTAATGCAGTCCGCATTCGCGTCGGCTGAAAAGATTTTCACTTTGTTGGACGTGTCTCCGAGCGTTAAAGACGACGACGGCGCGATAGAACTCGAAACCGTAAAAGGCGATATAGAATTTAAAGACGTTTGGTTTTATTACGTCGAGGACGTATGGGTATTAAAGGGCGTTTCGTTCAAGATACGCGCAAACGAGACCGTGGCTTTTATCGGTCCGACAGGCTCGGGAAAAACCACTATACTTTCGCTGCTTTGCCGCAATTACGACGTGATAAAGGGCGAAATACTTATAGACGGAGTAAATATTCGGCGATATACCGTTAAGTCGCTACGGCGGCATTTCGGACAGATGATGCAAGACGTCTTTCTCTTTGCGGGGACTATACGCGAAAATATCACGATGCGCGACGACGTTACGGACGAAGAGATAATGAAGGCGTGTAAATTCGTAAACGCGGACAGGCTTATAAACAAACTTCCGCACGGCTTGGACGAAGAATTAAACCAACGCAGCAACAATCTCTCCGCGGGCGAGCGGCAACTTATATCGTTTGCGCGCATGATAATTCATAAGCCCGAAATAATGATACTCGACGAGGCCACCGCGAATATCGATACCGAAACCGAGGCGCTTATTCAGAATTCGCTTGAAAAACTTATGAAAAGCGGGACGATGCTCGTGGTCGCGCACAGGCTTTCGACGGTTAAAAACGCCGATAACATAATAGTTTTATACCACGGCAAGATTACCGAGCAGGGCAAGTTTTCGGAACTCAAATTGAACGAGATAGAGGGATATTCCGAAGTTCTGGATTGACGAAAACTTGCGGGGACAAAACGTCGTAATGAAAAACCACCGGTGAACTCGGTGGTTTTTCATTATACGGGTAAAACCCTACTTTATAGGCAGCACGAAATCGTGCATTGCCTGACATTGCCTATATTTAAAATCTAACCTCATTTCTTAAACGAGTCTGTTATTTCAAATACTGTCATCTGCTGCATTTCTTTTCTTCTTTTAACTGATTTGAAATATATTTAAATCTGTATTCCGTTCTGCTTTTGTACGATTCTCCCGCTTTTAGCACGGTAGACGGAAACGACGGTATATTGACGGAATTCGGAAAGTATTGCGTTTCAAGACATAATCCGTATCGCTTGCGTATCTCGCCGCCGCCTTTAATTTTCCTATCGTTTAAGAAGTTACCGGAATATACCTGAACGCCGGGCATATCAGTGTAACAATCCATTGAAATATTCGTTATATCCGAATAAACTTCGGCAAAACGTCTGAATCCTCTGCCGTTTATCACAAAGTTATGATCGTATCCGCCCGCTATCTTTAACTGCTCGTCATCGGAATTTATATCTCTTCCTATAAGTTTCGGATTTCCGAAATCAAATGGCGTTCCGTCTACAGAGCGAAGTTCTCCCGTAGGTATAAGCCCTTCTTTAACGGGCGTAAATTTATTTGCGTCAAGGGTGAGATAATGGCGTTCTATTGAATCCTTTCCGCCGGACAGGTTAAAATAGGCGTGATTTGAGAGATTGACCACCGTGTCTTTATCGCATTTGGCAGTATATTCTATACCTATTCCGTCGTCGTATAAATGATATACAACGGTGACGCTTAAATCGCCGGGGAATCCCTCTTCGCCGTCTTTTGACAGATACTGCATTACGATTTTGCCGTCCTCTTCTCTGCCCGTCCATTTAACTCTGTGATAGCCGATTTTACCGCCGTGCAAAGTATTATTGCCGTCGTTTTTATACAGGTTATAATTCTTCCCGCCGAGAGAAAAACTTCCGTTTTCTATTCGGTTTGCGTATCTTCCGACAATCGCCCCGAAACAGTCCGTATATTTCTCATAATCTTCCAACTTATCGTAGCCAAGCACCATCTCCTTGCCTCGAAACGTCAAAGATTGAATGCTCGCTCCGTATTCTATAACGGATAAACTCACGTCCGCGTTTGAAACAGTCAATTTATAAATCTCTGCACCTGATTTTATTTTCCAAAAAGTTCTATATGTTTTCTCTTTTGCCATTTAATTCAAAATTATAATATAAGCGAAACAACTTGCTATCGGTCTTTTAAATGCGACATTTCGGCAAAACGGGTTTTCGACAGAACAACAACGTTGCTTTACAATCGCATAGACTTGGCTATACAAAGTTTTTTTCGGTTAGCCGAATGAAAACAAAGTTGAACTTGCCTAAGCCGTGTCTTTTGCGCCCTTTTAGGCGAGTTTTCACGGAATGAATTTGTATTCTATTCCGTTCGCCCTCACCAAAAATGAC
>CAMOXE010000153.1 GCA_946628865.1 uncultured Clostridia bacterium
CGCTTAAATGCTTTACACCTTAAATAAAGTATTTTGCGAGTATTTTTGGTGAGAGCGAGCGGAATAGAATACAAATTCATTGCGCGAGAACTCGCCGGAAAGACCGCAAAAGGCTTATTTAAGGCGGGTTCGGATATGAATTGACTTGGCCAACCTATTCACACTCGGCTAACCGAAAGCAAAAATCACTCGTTGCCGTATTTTCCTCTTGGATTTTCGTATTTTTCAAAACGTGAATTTGCGAGCGGATATATACGGAAAACGTCTTGTATCTTGCGGTATGTGATTTTAACAATACGGGGAACGTAGTAATTCCGTTGAAAAGAGAGTGGAATATATCGCTCGTGAAAACGGGTTGTCTTGCGATAATCGAAACGGAACATCTGCCTTCGGATAACGAATTGCGTGTGCGTTTCGATAAAAAGAACTGCGCGACGTTTTTCGTCTTGTGCTTTACGGAATAAAAGGAGAAAAAATCATATGAAAAAATTAGTAGTGTTCGGCTTGGGCGCGAGGGGCAATATCTATGCGACCTTTGCCAAAACCTATCCTGAAAAATTCGATTTGACGGCGGTAATCGAAAACGCCGCGGACAGGCTCGAGTACGCGAAACAAAACTATCCGGGTGCTAAACTCTTTTCAGACTATCGCGATTTTTTAAAGGCGGATATCAAAGCCGATATCGTTGCCGTTGCTACGCAGGACAACGATCACAGAGAACACGCTATCGCAATGATGAAAGCGGGCTACGACCTGTTGCTTGAAAAACCGATTGCCAACAACTTGCAAGACTGCCTCGATATATACGCCGCAAGCGTAAAATACGGCAGGAAAGTAATAGTCTGCCACGTTTTGAGATATACGCCGTTTTATTCGACGGTAAAGCGCATAATAGACGAGGGTAAACTCGGCGAAGTCGTCACGATCCACGCGAGCGAAAACGTCGGATATTATCATCAGGCGCACAGTTTCGTGAGAGGACCTTGGAGAAATAAAGAAGAATCCAGCCCGATGATTTTGGCGAAGTGCTGTCACGATATGGATATAATAAGGTATCTTATCGGCGAAGAATGTATATCCGTAAACTCATACGGCGGGTTGTACTATTTCAATAAAGAGCATGCTCCGGAGGGTGCGGCAAAGTACTGTTCTGAGTGCAAGTATACCGACTGCGTATATAAGGCTCAAACGATCTACCTTTCCGAAAAAGGCAAAGAATTCGCAGCGTATTTCACGACGAAAGAAAAAACGGACGAGAATATTTTGTCCGATTTAAAGCACTCGCCTTACGACAGATGTGTGTACTTTTCCGATAACGACGTGGTCGACCACGAGGTTACGATCATGCGTTTTAAAAACGGAAAAACCGCGTGTCATACCATGACCGCTTTCAGTCAGAATATCTATCGCGATTTGAAAGTCCACGGAACCAAAGCCGAACTCGTCGGCATTATCGAAAACAACGATATCGAGATTCGTTATTTCGACGGCAGAACCGAAAAGATAAAAGTGGATATTTCGGCGGCAACCGTCGGCAAACATATGGGCGGAGACTACTTTATGATGAACAGCCTTTTCAAGACCTTGAACGGCGAAAAAGCCGAGGGCGTTACCTATTTGGACGTTTCTATCGAAAGCCATCTGATGTGTTTTGCCGCTGAAGAATCGAGATTAAACGGCGGGGATACGCGTTTAATAAAGAAATAGTAAGTCGATATTAAGCGCCGCGGCGTACCGCGATTCGGCGGATAGCCTTTAAGATAATCGTATACCGCATATCCGTGCGATAAAAAATAGCGGGTAAAACTTGCAAAATTGCAAGTTTTACCCGCTATTTTTTGTTTCCGTATCATCGTCGGACGATTAAAACCCTGTAAAAACCGAATAAAACCGCTTGACATTTAGCGGCGCTTTGCTTATAATAAAATAAGAATAATAAGAAAAGTAAGAAATATATCGGAGAAAATCAATGAAAGACGTGCAGGACGACAGATTTATCGTAAGCGTGAAAGTAGGACCTAAAGGACAGATAACCGTTCCGAAAGAGGCGAGAAAGATGTTCGATATAAAAGAGGGCGAAACGCTTATGGTAATGGGCGATAAAGCGCGAGGGCTTGCTATAGTGAAAGCCGACGTTTTTTATGCTTTGATGGGGGGTGCGGCTGATGACGGCGATAAAAACCGTTGATTTAACGAAAAAGGATAACGACCTCGCGGCGGGGGACAAACTGAATTTAGAGATAGAAGAGGGTGAATTGTTTTCGCTTTTGGGTGTAAACGGAGCGGGAAAGACGACGACTATAAAAATGCTGTCTACGCTTACCGCGCCGACGAGCGGCGAGGCTTACGTTTTAGGTCACGACGTAAAGACCGAAAGCGATAAAGTAAAAGAGGTAATAGACGTATCTATGCAGGAAACCGCTATCGCAAGAAAACTTACGGTAGAGGAGAACGTCGAGTTTTACGCGGCGCTATCCGGTCAAAGCAAAACCGAAATCGAAACGACGAAAGAATACGTTTTCGAGGCGTTTTCATTAAAAGAGGTTGCTCGCCGTCGAGCCTGTACGCTCTCCGGCGGGTGGCAAAGGAAATTATCTATCGCGCTCGCGCTCGTGACAAAGCCCAAAATTTTGTTTTTGGACGAGCCTACGCTCGGACTTGACGTGATCGCTCGGCGTGAACTTTGGAAAACGATACGCGAGTTAAAATCTAAAATGACGATAATTCTCACCACGCATTATATGGAAGAGGCTGAGGCGCTTTCGGACAGAATAGGCGTTATGAAAGACGGAAAACTTCTGTTTGTCGGCACTAAAGAAGAAATGTTTAACGTAAGCGGCAAATCGAGCGTCGAGGACGCGTTTATAGAGATCGTCTCGGGAGGTGAAGCCCTTGTATAAGTCGATTAACAGGGTATTCGTACTCACAAAACGCAATATAAAAGAGATTTTAAGAGACCCGCTTTCGCTCGCGTTTACGGTGGCGTTGCCGCTCGTAATGCAAATACTTTTCTATCTGATTTTTCATAATTTGACTACGCAGTTCGAGATGCGGTATTTAGCGCCCGGGATAGTGGTGTTTTCGCAGTCGTTTTTGACGTTGTTTACGGGGCTGCTTATCTCGGTTGACAGAAAGACGGCGTTTTTGACTCGTCTCTACGTTTCGAGCGCTAAGCCGCACGAGTTTATATCAGGTTATGCTCTTTCGGTGTTGCCGATAGCGATATTTCAGTCGATACTCTTCTTTCTGGTAGGCGGAGTTTTCGACGCGTCGCTCTTTAGCGTAAAGACTCTTGCCGCCGTAGGTCTTAGCGTTATAACCTCGCTATTTTTTATAGCGGCGGGGATACTTTTCGGCTCGATATGCGGCGAAAAATCCGTCGGCGGAATAACGTCGATAGTGATAACGGGGCAATCGGTACTATCGGGGATGTGGTTTCCGCTCGAGGGCATGGGCGGCGGGATAATAACGTTTATGAACGTTTTGCCTTTCAAAAACGCGACTGCGCTCGTTAAGAACACGGTAAACGGGATAGCGGACGTAGCGAGCGACTTTTTATATCCGCTTATTATAGTGCTACTATATACGCTGATAACTTTTTCAGCGGCGATATTTGCTTTTAAGAAAAAAATGAAAGATAATTAAATTTAAAAAATCAAGCGCGCCGACGCATTTAGCGTCGGCGCGCAGTCTGTTTATTTAAGCCCGAGAATATCGTCTGAAGAAACGTCGAGAATAAGACATAAATTCGCAAAGGTGTCTAAAGCGGGGAATTTATCCTGACGTAGATACTTGCTCACCGTAGACGGGTTTATGCCGAGCCTCTCTGCTATTTGTTTTTGCGACAGATCAGAGTTTTTAATCTCTTCGCGCAGTCTTTTTTGAATATCTTTTAACAATATCATAGCCAAATTATAGCACATTGTGCAATTTTTACTTGACAAAAGGCACATTGTGCCATATAATAGTGTTGCGTTGCATGTTAAAATTTAAACGGCAAAGCAAATTAAAGTTTTGTTATTTAATTGACAAAATTTCAGCGTTTATGATACAATACCATTGCGACCAAATTAAATAATTGTTTTTAAGTCAGACATATCTTGCGAGTAGATATGTATGCTTTTCGCGTTATACAATTTCTGACTTAAAGATTGTTTAATTTGTGTCGCAGCAAAGCGGGAAGTGCATTTTTACTAAGTGTCGTCCGTTTTGCGGGCGACATTTTTGTTTAAAAATTTAAAAGAAGAGGGCTTTATGAAAAAAGTTTCTAAAAAGTTTATTCTGTTTTTTATTGCCATATCTTTAGCGGCGGTCGGTGCGGTATTTTTCATTTTCAGAAATAGGAATCAAGAAGTTTTAAAACCTACGCCTAACAAATATTTTACTTTTACGCTGACGGACGACGGAGAAGAGTACAAAATTTCCGCAAAGGATAAAAACAATATTCCAACCGGAGTTGTTTTACCCTCATCTTACAATGAAAAACCTGTAACTATTATTGACAACGATGGGTTTTCTTATTGCGGAGACTTGGCAAACGTGATTATTCCCGACAGCATAAAAGAAATAGGGGATAACGCGTTTGCTTATTGTAGCAATTTGAAAACTTTAATTATTCCCGAAGCCGTTTTAAAAATAGGCTCAAAAGCATTTAATCAATGTAAATATTTGGATACGCTGAAAATCCCCGATAGCGATATAAACATTGCCGAGGACGCTTTTGTTAATTGTATAAACATTTCAAATTTAACTTGCAATATTTTATTTTTGTCGCAAATTTCAAAATCTAATCTTAAATCGGTAACGCTTACAGGCGGAGAAGAAATACCGGCAGGAACTTTTAAAGATTGTGTAAACTTAACGGATATTCTTATACCAGACACTGTAAAAACGATAGGCGAGGCTACATTTAGCGGATGTTCTTCGCTTGAGAGTATAACTATACCCTTTGTCGGCAGTAGCAAAAAAACGGCAACCGATACTTATCAATATCCTTTCGGCTATATATTCGGAACCTCTTCATACACGGGCGGAATTGAAACTAAACAATATTTCTACGACTCAAGCACAAGTTCTACGAGTTCTACTACATATTATATCCCGAGTTCGTTAAAATCCGTAACGGTTACAGGCGGTGAAATATTATATGGGGCGTTCTATAATTGCAGAGGACTTGCAAGCATTACAATCCCCGATAGTGTGACGAGTATAGGAAGTTATGCGTTCTCCGGTTGCACCGGACTAACGAGTATCACGATCCCGGATAGCGTGACGAGTATAGAAAGTTCTGCGTTCTGCGATTGCACCGGACTTACGAGTATTACGTACGAGGGAACGGTGGCACAGTGGGATTCGATTACTAAAGGCAGCTATTGGTATTACAATACTGGGTCTTATTCGATTTATTGTTCGGATGGAACGATAAGTAAATAAATAGAGGAGTTTTTAAGTGTAGTTAATACAATTTTATGAGAAGAAAAATATGAGGAGTACATTAGCAGTATGATACCTATAGAATTAATAAGGGTAGCGTTAAAAATCTTGGAAGATAATAAAGTTGACAATTATTGTGATTATTATGACCACTTAAAAAAAAGGATAAAAGATTTCCGTGACACCATTAAAAGGTTGGAAGGGAATAATATTATAGCTAAAGGGATAAAGGATAGTTTTGAAAATGATAAAGATGTTTTATATAAGATTTATAGAAATGTTTTAAAAGGAAAACTTCAGTCCGCATCTACTTCGATGAGCAATATTTTATTTGGGAAAAAGAATTGGCTTGAGCCTTTAAAAATGACTATACCGAAATCTACTGTTTTTTATAGATGTCGCAAAAAAGTAGACGACTCAAAACCATTTGAAAACGAAATGTTTCACATTCCATTTGATATGCGATATAAAGTTGGAAATGAAAGATTTAGCATTTCGGGCTTTCCCTGTTTATATTTAGCGAGTTCACCGGCATGCGCTAAAAAAGAAATTGGTGGCACGGAAGGAGGTATATTGGCAAAATTCACATTACAGCAAGATGTAGAATGCTATGATCTTTCTTTAAAAGAGGAATATTATGGAGAAGATATAAAAACTTTTTATAGAATTTTTCTATTAATCCTTTTCTGTAGTGTGCAAATTAAAGATAAAAAAGATGACAATGCTAAGTTTTTTCCATATTATGTTATTCCCCAACTCGTTACCTCCGCTGTAGCTTCACAGTCAAAAGATTGCAGAAATATCAGATATCAATCAACAAAATATTCTGATGGGTATAATTATTTGTTTATTCCTGTTTTAGGGGATTTAAAGAAAAAAGATCGTCAGGATAAAGCGCTGATGAAGAAATTCAGTATAGAAATATACAAAGAATAAAAAACTCATCAGCTCTTTTGTTTAGAAAAAAACAAAGGTTTTTGAATTTAGACGGTAGGGAATACAATTGTCCTGAAGGAAAAGGTTTTATGGAAACGCAGCTTCTAAACGGACAACCCTTTCTCTCCCGCCTGTGGCGGAAAAAAGCGGAAAAATCCCCCAGTCTCGCTCCGTTTAC
>CAMOXE010000154.1 GCA_946628865.1 uncultured Clostridia bacterium
TCGTTTAACGCCGCACGCGATAATTTTGCGCGTGTCGCTCTAACCGAACGCGTAAAACAATATTTAGGCTACGCGCTCGAAGTCTTGCCGACTATCGATTGCGGTTTTGACTTTGTTTTTTTGGATTGTAACAAGTCAAAGTATAAAGATTTATTGCCCGTTATCAAGTCTAAAATGAACAAAGGCGGAGTTCTGTTTGCTGACAACGTGCTTTTCCGCGGATATGTAAGCGGGGAAGTAAAGCCTCCTCACCGTTTTAATACGATAAAAAACAACATGCGCACTTTTTTGTCTATGATAACCCACGATAAGGATTTTATTACGACCGTTTCCGACGTCGGCGACGGAATAAGCATATCGCTGAAGAAATAATATGACTAAAGATAAAAAAATCGAATTGCTTGCGCCTGCCGGTAATTTTTTAAAACTTAAAACCGCCGTTTATTTCGGTGCGGACGCCGTTTATCTCGGCGGAAAAGATTTTTCTCTTCGCGCTCTTTCTGACAATTTTACCGACGAAGAGATTGTCGAGGCGGTTAAATTCGCTCACGGTAAAAACGTCAAAATTTACGTTACCGTCAATATTTTTGCAAGGAATTACGATTTTGATAAACTCGCGGAATATTTCAAATTTCTTTATTCTGCGGGCATTGACGCCGTGCTTATTACAGACCCCGGACTTATTTTGCTTTGTAAAGAAGTTGCGCCGAAATTAAAAATACATCTTTCGACGCAGGCGAATACGCTTAATAAATACGCCGTTAAATTCTGGGAAGAGCAAGGCGTTGAACGCGTAGTGGTCGCGCGTGAAATATCTTTAAAAGAGATAAAGGAAATTTCGGTTTTTTGTCCGAATATGCAGATCGAGGCTTTTGCTCACGGCGCAATGTGCATTTCTTACAGCGGGCGTTGTCTTTTATCCAATTATTTTAACGGCAGAGACGCTAACAGAGGCGAGTGCGTGCAGGCGTGCAGGTGGAACTATGAAATTCGCGAGAAGTCTAAAGACGGCGACTTTTTCCCGATCGAACAGGACGAAAGAGGAACGTATTTATTAAACAGTAAGGACCTTAATATGATATCGCATATAGGCGATATGGTATCCTCGGGAGTCGTTTCGCTTAAAATAGAGGGCAGAATGAAAAGCGAGTATTATCTCGCAACCGTCATAAACGCCTATCGCAGGGCGATAGACGAATATTATAAAATCGGTGATAAATACTGTGAAAATACAATGTTTTACGACGAACTTTTAAAGACTAATCACCGCGCCTTTACTACCGCTTATATGCTCGGCGATAATTTTGAGACGGTAAACTATGAAAATTCGCAGTCGGACGGCAACGCTAAGTTCTGCGCGTTGGTTTTGTCGGATAGCGTTGACGGAACCTTCATGGCGGAAATGCGGAACAGGTTTAAAGAGGGAGATGAACTCGAGATTTTGTCCCCGGGGGGAAATTTCAATAAAAAATTCGTCGTTTCATCAATGAAAGACGAAGATGGCAATATAGTCCACGACGCTAAGATAGTTCAACAGAAGTTATATATAAAGTGTGACTTAAATTTAAAAGCGGGGGATATACTCAGAAAACAAAAGTAGCGATTAAATCGCTACTTTTGCTTTCTGAGTAAGTATTCGACTATAAATTTTTTATCGTCGTATTTTCGGTTTTTTGTATAACCTATTGCTTTTTCAAATTGACCGACGGGTATAATTTTTATCCTTTTGCCGCAATTTTCGGTGTTTTCGCCGTCGGACGCGACTAAATATTTTGCGGCGTATAAATCTTTAGTAAATGAATTGCCGTTTTCATAAATCAAATCGATATAAGTGCGCAGTCTGTCTATATCGTATCTTTCAATTTTATGTGAAAACGCAAATTTTTCGGAGCGTTTAATTGTCGGCAAGGAAGCGAGATACTCGCTAAATACCGCGTTTTTTATCTTTGTTGAGACCGTCAAGCCGTACTTGTTTTCTATAGCCGCGTCGGAAAAGTTCAGATAGTAGCCTTGACTATCGTTTCGTCCGAAATGTACTCCGTATTTTTCAATGAATTCGTTTAACGTCAAACTCTGTTCAGACAAAAAACTTTTAAGTATACTGACCGACGCCGCCGCGTCCTCGTCGGAGCGGTGGGCGAGATATTCGTTTTTAAACTTTTCGCACAACGTTTTTAACCCTACCGAGGTTTCCGTCGGGTAGAGCAGTTTATATGCGAATTGAATATCCAAAAACTCGTATTCGATTCTCGGCAGAGAAAATTTATCGCACGCGTCGTTTAAATACTTTAAGTCGTTAGCCATTGAAAATCCAAGCACGAGGCGCCCGTCGAACAGCGATTTTACTTCGGCGTACTTATCCTTGAATCTGCTCGCTTTTCTGAATTGTTCGGGCGTGTATGCAAACAAAACGCCCGTCCTTTTTATATTTTTTTTATCTCCGACGAAAAATCTTCTCGGAAGTGGGTTAAAGAGTAAATCTTCTTTTTTTAAAACGTTGAGGCCGTCGTCTAATATAACGTAA
>CAMOXE010000155.1 GCA_946628865.1 uncultured Clostridia bacterium
AAAGCGAGCCTATAAGGCGATTATCGGCTAAAATACGGCGTATTTAAGGTTGTAATGCCTTATTTCGCCGTTTTTGCCTATATATTAGTCGAAAACGCCATATTTTAAATAAAAACCGCGGCAAAAATCAATATTTTAAGCGTTCTTCGCCTTTTTTAAAATTTGCCGTAATAAGTGCCAAAAAAAACTGTTATAATGTGCCGTTTTTCGGTTTTTACGGGGTTTTTATTCGGATTTTTAAAGATTTATCGATAAATTCCGTAAAATATAGCCGTTTCTTTTTTTACTATAATTAAGCGGCAATTTTTTAAAAGTCTTTATTAAAACTGCTGAAATCGTTAAAGCGCAGTCTTTTTATCGTTCTTGTTATAAATTTTATCGAAATAATCTACGATTCCGTCCGAAATAGCCCCCGCTAAAGCGTATACGGATGATAACCTTACGCTTAAAAGGCTGTTTTTATCCGACTTAGAGCCGACTATCCCTATTATCGATACGTCCCCTAACGCCATAAGGTCTTTTTTGACCCCAAGCCCGGGCTTAAGCGAAGAATCGAACAATTTGATATACCCTACTTCTTCATAGTTGCCTACTGCCGCGTCGATTGCAAGTATTTTCGATTCGTTATGCGCGTATTTAAGATATGAATTTAAATATACGACGTCTTTAGCCGTTATAGGCTTATCGAGCGTGCCGTAGATATAACTTTTGCCGAAGAGTTTTCCGCCGAGCATAGTCCCGATCAGCGGACCTAAACTGTCGCCCGCAACAGCGTCCGTACCTATGCAGCATATTACGGGTTTTGCTCCGCCGAGGAGTTCGGAAAGGGCAAGCGACACCGAATACCTTACGTCTTTGCTGTTTGCCGAAAAATAATAACTGTTCATATTTTATTTATTGCCACAAAAAGATTTTCTAAACCGCTTGCAATTATGATAAATATGTGATATAATGATATAAATTATAATAGTACAATTATATATTGAATTACCAAAGGAGGTTTTTATGGTAGTTACCGATATAATCTTCATCGCAATACTTGCCGCGTTCTGCTTAGTAGGCGTGTTCCGTGGTTTTGCGAAACAGATACTCGGGCTTGTAAGCGGACTCGTTGGCTTAGTTGCCGCGTTCTTCCTCTTAAGCCCAGTATTTAACTTTTTGTCAGGACTTGAATTTTTCAGCGCCCTCGTTGATAAGTTCGGCGCCTCGCTCAGCATCGACTTTGCGTTTTTAGCGCCTATTGCTGAGAGCGCTGGCAAAACGCAGGGTCTGCTCGTTGCCGAATACATAGTCAAACTCGTCCTCTTTATTGTTCTCGCGATAGTTTTAGGTCTTGTTTTGAAACTCATAAAGAAAATTATTCTCGCAATCGTAGCGCTTCCCGTTATCAACGTTTTTGATAAGATTTTAGGTTTAGCGCTCGGCGCTTTCTGGGGCTTACTGCTTATTTTCGCCGTTTTCCTTATACTCGGTTGGCTTAAAGACGTCTCTTTTGCGGCAAACCTTATCGAAACGCTTGCACCGAGCGGCAGTTTAGCGGAAAAGTTTATACTCGCCAACGTCGAAACCGTCAACGAGTATCTCGGAACTGTCTGGAACTTTATAATAGGTAAAGTGTCCGCCGCTATCTGATTTAATACAAACTAACTGTTTCACGTGAAACGTTTTTCAGTAAATTGTTTCACGTGAAACTTTTTTATATTCAAAACTAGCTAAACTTAAACATTTCACGGGAGATGTTTATACGATCAAACCCCCGACTATGTCAATTAAAGCGGTTATCAACACAGTCAACGAGTATTTCGGAACCGTCCGCAACTTTATAATAGGTAAAGTATCCACCGCTATCTGATTTGATACAAACAAATTGTTTCATGTGAAACATTTTTCAGTAAATTGTTTCATGTGAAACTTTTTTATAGTTAAAACTTGCTAAACTTAAACTTTTCACGGGAAAAGTTTATATGGTCAAACTCCCGACCACGTTAATTAAAGCAGTTATCAACAATTTTTTGTGGATAAATCGTTAAGATTGTTAATAAATGGGCGTAAATTGCATATAATATTATTTACACGGCTAACTTTTGGTCGTAACAGATGCTCCTGAAATATATAAAGGGTGAAATTTATGTAAAAAAGAAAATAAACTGCGTATAACGATTGATATTTTTTCGCACATATGGTAAACTATTTATAACGATTTTAGTGTATAACCATATATAATACGGTTAAATCTGCCGAAAGCGGGGAAACAGAGGTAAATTATATGGCTATAATCGTAAATCGACTGAAAGCAAAATAAAACGGAGGCAAGATGAAAAGATCTACTAGAACATTATTGATAATAGGCTTGATTGTGGCGATAATAGTCGCGTTTTTAGCCTTTGCGGGGAGATTTTTAAACGCGTCCGAGAAGGTTACCGATACGGAATTCTTCTCAAATGCGGGAATTTCCTGGGGAGGCGAGGAAGGATTGTCGTTTTCCAACGAGGGAAAGACTGTAAAAATCGAAAAAATCGTAATAGACGGCAACACTTTAAGGGGATATACGAAATCCAACGCCAAAACTTACAGTGAAAAGTATTACGCGTATTATTACAGCGTTTCGACGTGGCAAGACGAAATAAACCTGTTAAAAAGCAGCGGCGTGTTGATAGATACGACCGATCCCAATTCCGGGGCGTTTTTCTCGTCGACGATAGTTCCGCTTTTAATGGTCGGCGTATCCTTATTTGCGATATTCTTCCTTATGCGGTCGGTAAACGGCGGAAGCAAGGGCGCGCTCGACTTCGGAAAGACCAAAGCGCGCGTAAATCAGAATATAAAGGTAAGGTTTTCCGACGTGGCGGGTGCGGAAGAAGAGAAAGAGGAACTTAAAGAACTCGTTGAGTTTTTGAAAGATCCGAAGAAGTTTTCCGGGCTTGGCGCGAGGATACCGAAAGGCGTACTTCTCGTAGGGCCTCCGGGAACGGGTAAGACCTTGTTTGCAAAGGCTGTGGCAGGCGAAGCGAACGTTCCGTTCTTTTCGATAAGCGGTTCCGACTTCGTGGAAATGTTCGTCGGCGTAGGCGCGAGCAGGGTAAGAGACCTTTTCGGCATGGCTAAAAAGAATATGCCGTGCATAGTGTTTATCGACGAAATAGACGCCGTCGGCAGACAAAGGGGAGCGGGGCTCGGCGGAGGAAACGACGAGCGCGAACAAACGCTCAACCAACTTCTCGTTCAGATGGACGGTTTCGACACCAACGAGGGGATAATCGTAATCGCCGCGACGAACAGGGCGGACATACTTGACCCCGCGCTTATGCGCCCGGGTAGATTTGACCGCCAAATATACGTCAACATGCCCGACGTGAGAGGCAGAGAGGCGATATTAAAGGTTCACGCGAGAAACAAACCGCTTGCCGCGGAAGTCAATTTTAAAACTCTCGCGCGTATGACTGCGGGGTTTTCAGGTGCGGATCTTGCAAACCTTTTAAACGAGGCGGCGATCTTAGCGGCGAGAAAGAACGAAAAGGCTATAACCAATATAGATCTATACGAGGCGATAAACAAAGTCATATTAGGACCGCAGAAAAAGAGCAGGCTCGTAACCGAAGAGGATAAGCGTATAACCGCGTATCACGAATCGGGGCATGCGATACTCGCAAGGCTTTTGCCTAACTGCGACCCGGTGCAAGAAGTCTCGATAATTCCGAGGGGCATGGCTGCGGGCTATACCATGACGAGACCCGACAGCGACAGCAGCCATCTTTCCAAAGCGAAATTATTGGACGATATAGTAATGACGCTCGGCGGAAGGGTAGCCGAAGAGATAATAATCGGGGACATATCCGCGGGCGCGTCCAACGACATAAGCGTAGTAACCGAACGCGCGAGGAAAATGGTAACCGAGTGGGGAATGAGCGAGAAGATCGGTCCCGTAAACTACGGCGAAAGCGATCAGGTGTTTATCGGCAGAGACATGCAGACGCGCGCGGTATACAGCGAGAGCATGGCGACGCTTATAGACGGGGAAATCGAAAGAATAGTAAAAGAGGCTCACGAGAAAGCGACTAAACTCTTGACGGAGAATAAAAATCTGCTCCACAACATGGCGAGGCTTTTAATCGAAACCGAAACGATTTATCAAGACGAGGTAGACCTCATAATGGAAGGTAAAGAGGTCAAAGAGATAATCGCGTATATGGAGAGCAAGGAAACGAGCAGAAAGGAAAACCCGTTCAAGCGCGCCGAGCGTAAAAACGAAAGCCCCGCGACGGATGAAAAGCCTGCGGAATACGGCGAGGCGTTACTCCAAAAGAGCGGCGACGATAATACCGACGGCAAAAACTCTTTCGGTAAAGCGGGCGTCAACGAAAACAGCGACGGCGAAAATGCTTTCGGCGGCTCAAGTGACAGCGGAAACTCTTTCGGCGGGTCTGACGGCGGCGACGAAAATAAATAATTTCGGAGGGTAATATGGGAAAAGTTCTTGCTTTTTCAAACCAGAAAGGCGGCGTCGGCAAGACGACGACGTGCGTAAACATGTCGGCGTATCTTGCCAAAGCCGGCAAGAAAGTGCTTTTAATCGACGCC
>CAMOXE010000156.1 GCA_946628865.1 uncultured Clostridia bacterium
GAATGGGTATAGCGTCGTCGCGTTCGCAAGCGAGACAACTCGTAACGCACGCGCACTTTACCGTAAACGGCAGACCCGTAAACATAGCGTCGTTCGAGGTAAAAGTCGGCGACGTAATCGCGGTAAAAGAAACCAAGAGGTCAAGCACTTATTTCGAGGGTATCAAGGGCACGGCGAAAAGCGGCAAGATGCCCAAGTGGGTTGATTTCGATCCCGAGACTCTCGAGGGTAAAGTGATCGCTCTTCCGACGAGGGAAGATATCGACTCGCAGATTAACGAACAGATGATCGTCGAATTGTACTCGAAGTAATATATATCAAATAAATAAAAGGAGATATATTTCTATGATGGAAATAGAAAGGCCTAAGGTATCAGTAGTAGAAGAAAGCGCTGATAAGTGCTATGCGAGGATCGTAGCCGAGCCGCTTGAAAAAGGCTTCGGCTTGACGCTCGGTAACGCGCTCAGAAGGACGTTGCTTTCTTCGCTGCCGGGCGCCGCGGCGCAAGGCATAAAGTTTGCGAGCGGAGTTAAGCATGAATTTTCCACAGTCCCCGGCGTAAAAGAAGACGTAACGGAGATGATATTAAACATAAAGGGTATAGCGTTTCGCACGGCGATTACCGACTCGTCATTTAAAAAGGTTTTAAAACTTTACAAAGAGGGTCCGGCAATAGTGACTGCGGGGGATATAACGGACGACGCGGAGATCGAAGTACTGAATAAAGACGCGTATATCTGTTCTATCGACGAAGGCGGCGTACTCGATATGGAAATAACGGTAGGAAGAGACAGAGGCTACAAGGGCGCCGAGCATAACAAGACCGACGAGATCGACTATATAGCGATAGATTCTATATATACTCCGGTAAAAAAAGTCAGTTATAACGTTGAAAGCACGAGAGTCGGACAGAACACCGATTACGACAAACTCACGCTCGAAGTATGGACGAACGGTGCGTTTTCCGGCAGGGAGATCGTAAGCCTTGCGGGGAAAATTCTCGGCGAGCATATCGATTTGTTTACTAAACTGAGCAACGTAATAGACGGCAACATACTCGTTACGCCGCAAGCGGAACAGAACAAAAAACTAATGGATATGACTATCGAAGAGATGGATCTTTCGGTACGTTCGTACAACTGTTTAAAGCGCGCGAATATCCACACTCTCGGCGATCTTACGAAGAAAACGGAAGACGATATGCTTAAAGTGAGAAACTTAGGTAAAAAATCGCTTGACGAAGTTATTTACAAATTAGAGAGTTACGGACTTGCGTTAAAGGAAAAGGAGGACTAAGGAAATGTCAAGTAAACTTGGAATGACCGCTAGCGAAAGAAAGGCAGTAATGAGAAATCAGGCGTCTGAACTTTTAAGATGCGGAAGAATAGAGACCACGCTTGCGAGAGCGAAAAATCTTCGTTCATACGTTGAGAAGATAATAACTCTTGCAATCAACACTTATGAAGACGTTGTCGAGACCACGGTGACGAGCAAAGACAAGAAAGGCAAGGAAGTAACTTCTAAAGTCTACAAAGACGGAGCGAAGAAACTTGCCGCGAGAAGAAAGATAATGTCTTTGGTATACGATTTACAAGCGCAGAGAGAGGCTAACGAGACCCCTGCGGAATTCAAGGCGAGAACGGAAGGCGTAAAGCATCCGCTTATCGGCAAGTTATTCGACGAAATCGCGCCAAAGTACGCGCAGCGTGCGGAAGAACTCAAGCAAAAGGGCGGATACACTCGTATTTACCGTTTAGGCGAGAGGCGCGGAGACGCGGCTGAAAAAGCGATAATCGAACTTGTTTAATAAATAAAAAATCGGGGCATAGCCTCGATTTTTTTGTATAACCCCCGAATTATCGGCTTATAGGCGGACTTGTTGCGGTAAAAGCAATTCAAAACCGCTGCTTGGCGGCAATGTCGAAAACAGCCGAACGAAACCGAAAAGCAAACGAAAGTAAAATAACCGATAAAATTTTCAAAAAAAAGTAAAAAATTTTTTATTTTAAGTTGAAAAAAAACAGATAATGTGTTATCATATGTTGTGTATATATAAATATATACATTACAAGACAAATCGTCAACAGGAGTTTTAGGTATGGCGAAAAGCGAAAATAAGAAATTTCTTATAGTATTCGCGGCGATTTTTGCGGCGATAGCGTTACTGTGTCCGATGAGTCTGAGCGTCTTAGCAAAGGCGGACGCTTCGGCGGACGAAGCCGCAGCCGTCGCTATTTATAACGACGTAAAGGGCGTATACGCCGAACTGCGCGACGCGGGCATTGAAATCGACAAAGACAATTCCGAACTCGAAACCGAGTTTACGAGGATCAAGAACGGTATACAAAACGGCGACGACGTGACCTCGCGTTTAGACGGCGAGATCGGTTTATCGGGAATAAAGAAAATAGCGGTTGCGGTTTTGGACTTCTACAACTCCAATATCGACGTTACGGACGCCGATAAGTCCGACGCGGCAAAGCGTTATATAAAGAACTTTTCGGTATCGGCTTACCGCGACGACTACGATTCCGAAAAAGTCGCGGAGTTTCTTAACGCTTTCAACGCTCCCGAAGTATCGGTCAACGACTATTCTAAGCAAAAAGCGGAGATAGAAAAAACCTATAACGAGTATCTCGGGGATATTAAAGCGAACGCTACGCGTGATTTCGTCGCTCGCTACAAAGATTACGTTTATAGCAAACTTCCGAATATCGACGGTGAAAAGCAAGCCGCGCTCGACGCGCTCGACGCTTGCACCAAAGACGAGGACGCGAACAAGATTGCGTCGGATTTCACGGCGAAGTTCAGCGACGTAAACACTTATATCCAATATCTCGATAAAGAGATAGTAACCAAGAACTACGACGATTTACACGTCAACAAAACCTACGCCGATTTTGAGGCGAAGAAAAAAGACGCGCTTGAATTCGCCAAGATATGCGAAAACGTCATAGCGGACGCCAACGAGTTTTATTCGGGCGACGAAAACTCCAAATCGCACCTTAAGAGCATGTACGTCAACACTTGCCGCGACGGAATAGAGGCTATAAGGAGCGAACTTGCGGACAATTACGGACCGTCGGCATACGACAAGATAACCTCAAACCGCGAGATGGCGAGAAATCTTCTCGACACCATATCCGGCAATAACGGTAAAATCGGCGCGCCGTATACCTACGTCAAGTCCACTTCGGAAGGATTAGAACTTATTTACAATGCCGCGATAATCGTAAACGTAGATACCGGGCGCGACGTAATACTCGCGTTTGAAGACAGTTATACGGTAGACGGCGCATTGCAATATAACGGTAAAAAATCGTCTACGCCGCAGCCAAAGACTTCGACTGTAAAGTACTCGGGTAAAGACGTAACGGTAACCCTTACCGCGATAGACGCATTAGGCGCGGAAGTCCGCGAGTTCGACGTCGACGCAAAACTCGAGGTGAGAGTCGGAACCACTCCGACGATAGAGCGGAACATCAATACGTTACTTGCGAAAAAAGACTTGAAAGACAGAATAAGCGCAAGCGTTCCCGACAGAGAGAACTTAGCCAAGGAACTTGCCGGTAAACATATTCAGTACTTCTACACGTTGACGGTATACGAGGGCGGAATAGTCAGAGAGGACTTTGACGGGAAATATCGCATAACGATAGAGTATAAAGATGACGTATTGACCGAACACGTTAAAAACGGATTCAACGTGATAAATTATTATCACACGGAGATAACCGGCGTCGTTGCCGAAAATAAAATTGAAACGGAAGGTAAGAAAATTATGTTTGAAACTGACAATTTCGCGCAGTTCGCACTTCTAAGTGACGTAGAGTGGGTAGACCTTGCAAAATGGATACTTCTCGGCGTAGTCGGCTTTATCGTCTTGATATGGCTTATCGTTCTCATCGTATATCTCGTAAGGAACAGAAAGTACACCGTCATATTCAACGCTAACGGCGGCAGACCCACTACTCACGTCAGATTAAAGATCAAAGAGAAATTCTCTTACCCGAAGAATCCCGTAAGACGCGGACATGTGTTTATGGGTTGGTATACCACCCGCAAGTGCGAAATCAGATTTGCGTCTACCGAAATGCTCACTAAAAAGCGCTTGACGGTTTACGCTAAATGGATAACCGAAGAAGAATACAAGGCGCTTATCGCCGAAACCGAAGAAGAGACGGTGCCGACGCTTCCCGTTAAGGAAGAAAAGCCGGTTGAAAAAGTTGAGCCGATCGAGGAAAAAACCGAAGAGACGGTTGAAACTCCGATTGAAGAGCCTAATGAAGAACCCGCAACCGAAACAGCGGAAGAGCCGATAATAATTCCTGCAATAATCGAAGAGCCGAAGGCAGAAGAACCTGCCGAGGAAACGCAAGAAGAAGTAACGACCTTTGACGTGGTAGCCAAGTTCGACGACTTGAAGTCCGAGATATTCAGTTACGAAAAGGCGAACGACCTCGCGTTCGGGCTTGAACTTTCAAAGCCGGTATGTTCGATTAAAGTCGTAGACGAGAAGATAGAACTCGAAGTCGCGCTTTGCCCGGACGAACTTGCAAATAAAGGCTATAAAGTAACTGCTGGCGACAGATTTGCGTCCAGACTCGTTATAGAAAGCGAAGAAGATTACGCGGCTGCGGAAGAACTTGTCGAAGAAGTCATGTACGAAAACGGTCTTAAAAAGAGCGACAAGGCAGTGATAACCACGGCGACGGAAAACACGAAAGAAGAGGGTTTTGTCCGCACGCTTGACTGCGATAAAGTGGCTGACAGCGCTGAAGAGTACTTTAAACTCTTGAGAGTATACGCAAAGTCCTTCGTCAAACCCGACGGCGACAAGGGCGAGGACAAACCGCTGCTTAAGATGTTTACGTTATACGACAGAGTCAATCTCTACCTCAACTACTTTGTCAAGGGAATGAACGAATGCGACGAGGCGATAAAGGCGCTCGGGTATCGTTCGTTCGTCGTCGTAAGAGACGCCGAAGAGTGTGCCAAGGCGGAAGAGTACATCAGAGCGATGATGAAAGAGAACGGACTCGTTCGTTTCCCCGTCGACGCTTTCGTAAATGCGGACGGAACGGATAAAGGTTTCAGTTACACTTTGAAGTACTGATACAAGCGATACTGCGGCGACCGAAACGGTCGCCGCTTTAACCGAAAAAAGCGCGCTTAAATCCGCGCGTAAAATTTATTGCGGCGACAGTGACCGCAAAACTTTGCAGGAGGCAATGATTACAAAATGAGTGAAAAGGTAATACTTACCGAAGAGGGATACCAGGAATTATTAAAGCGGCTTGACGAACTTAAATTCGTAAAGCGTCCGGAGATAACCGAGAGGATAAAAATCGCGAGAGATTTCGGCGATTTGTCCGAGAACGCTGAATACGACGCGGCAAAAAACGAGCAAGCGCGTATCGAAGGCGAAATAGTGGAGATCGAGGCGAAATTAAAGGCAGCCGAGATAATAAAGCACAGCAGCGACAAAAACGTAATAGCCGTCGGAATGAAGGTTAAGATTTTGGACCTCGAACTTTCGGAAGAAGAAACCTACGAGATAGTCGGAACGACAGAGGCGAACATATCCGAGGGCAGGATCTCGAACGAATGTCCGCTCGGCAGAGCGCTTTGGGGGGGGGCCCCGCCCTTGAGCGAGCGCCGGCCCTCCCTCCCACCACACGCGTCGTCTCGGCGGACTCTCTTTAGCGTGGTCGCGCC
>CAMOXE010000157.1 GCA_946628865.1 uncultured Clostridia bacterium
CCTGACAGTTTCGCCACGTCGTAAGCGTTCTCGACAATCGTCGCTCCGCTGTTTATAAGCGTTTTACAAGTCCTTCCCGCCTCGCCGAATCCGTAGGGAAAACAGCATACGTCTTTGCCGTATTCTATCGCGAATTCCGCGGTGTAGCGCGTTCCGCTCTTCTCGTCGCCGCCGACTACCAGAGTTCCGTCGCCCAGAGCCGCGATGAGCCTGTTGCGCATTATATACATATATCCCAGCGACGGAGTGCCGCAAGGTTTTTCGGATATTATCAATCCTTTTTCGAGTATTTTCCCGACTAAATTCGCTTGCGACGCAGGATGTAATCCGTCCACGCCGCCCGCAAATACGGATATTACGTTTCCGCCTTTTATTCCGCCGGTTATAGCCGCTTTGTCTCCTCCTACCGCAATGCCCGTTACTATCGTAACGCCCGCCTTGGAGAGTTCAAAGGCGACTTCTTCGGTTTTTGCCAGATACTCTCCGAGCATTTTTCTCGAGCCGACTATCGAAAACTTTTTCGCGCTTTCGAGTAGTTTTGCATTGCCTCTATAGTAAACCGCGAGCGGAGGCTCGGGAATATTTTTAAACGCGCTCGGATAGCCTACCGAAAAATAGGTAATAACCCCGTCCGCCTTTGCCGTCGCCGCCTTGACGCAATCGTCCGCGACTTCCGCATTCTTTGCCGCGCCGATAACCGCTGCGGCGTAAAGTTCCTTGCCGACGGATTTAAAATACCGCTCTATAAGCCGATTATCGTGAAAAATCGCGCTCGGCCTCGGCAACGACTTCAAGAGTCCCATTTTATAAACGTATTCGAGTTTTGAGAAGGAATCCAAAAAGACCACCGCTCTCTCGTCGTCGTTTAAATTCATATACTTCCTCTGTAACTTACCGCTTCGAGCAGGTGTTCGGGCAATATGTCGGGACTTTCCGCCATATCCGCGATAGTCCGCGCGACTTTGATAATTCTGCTCCTCGCCCGTGCCGACAAGTTAAACGCCTCGTAGTAGTTTTTTAAAAGCCCCTCGCACTCGGCGCTTAAAGCGCAGTATTTTAAAATGTGTTTTTCGCCCATTTCGGCGTTAGTATGAATATTATCGCCGCAAAACCTTTCGCGTTGCAACGCTCTGGCTCTGTTTACGCGCTCTCGCACGGATTTTGAACTCTCGCCGCCCTCTTTGGATATGAGGTCGGAATATTCCACGTTCCCGACGTTTATCCTTATATCGATTCTATCGAGAAGAGGACCTGAAATCTTCGCTTTATACTTTTCTATCTGCGCCGCCGAACAGGTACAAACGGCGGTTTTCGACCCGAAATTGCCGCAAGGGCATGGATTCATACTCCCTATCAGCATAAAACTTGCCGGGTACTTTACGCTCGCTTTTACGCGCGTTACCGTAATAACTCTGTCCTCGAGCGGTTGGCGCAGAGATTCGAGTAGCGCGCGACTGTATTCCGGCATCTCGTCGAGATATAAAACACCGTTATGCGCAAGGCTTATCATGCCGGGTTTTGCGGACTGTCCGCCGCCGATAAGCGAGGCGTTGCTCGCCGTGTGGTGCGGAGTTATGAACGGTCGGCGAAAAACTATGCCGTCGTCTTTGGACAAAAGCCCCGCTACGCTGTGGATTTTAGTCGTTTCCAAAGACTCTTGAAAACTCATCGTAGGCATTATCGACGGAACGCATTTGGCGAGCATCGATTTTCCCGAACCGGGAGGACCTATGAGTATTATATTATGATTGCCGCTCACCGCTATCTCGAGCGCGCGGCGGGCAAAAGCCTGACCTTTAACGAATTTTAAGTCGTTATCGTATTCCACGTCGTCCGTTTTGACGTAATAGTCCGCCGTCGAAAGCGGTTGCTTTTCAAGTTTCCCCGTCAAAAAATCGCAGGTTTCGCTCAGTTTTTTGACCGTGAACACGTCTATTCCGGCAATGTATTCCGCCTCTTTGCGGTTTTCGTCGGATATTATCGCTCTTTTATACCCCCTCGCTTTTGCCGAAATCAATAGCGGCAACACGCCGTTTACGCCTCTGACTCCGCCGTCCAACGATAGTTCCCCGATGAACACGGTATCTCTGAGTTCTACAAAACCGAGTTGTCCGGACGCGATTATAACGCCGAGCGCTATCGGAAGGTCCAGCCCGGCGCCCTCTTTTTTGACGTCCGCGGGAGCGAGGTTTACGGTTATTTTGTGATGCGGGAACTCTTTCCCGCTGTTTTTCACCGCGGAACGGACTCGCTCTTTGGATTCTTTTACCGCGGCGTCCGGCAATCCCACTATATCGAACGACGGTAAACCGTTGTTCGTATCGACCTCGACGTCAACCGCGCAGCCGTCCAGACCGTCGAGAACGAATCCTATCGTCTTAGCGAGCATAACGTTACCTCTGCCAACCGTATAAAATTTTCGCCGCGGTTTCGCCGAGGTTTACCCCGAACACACCGAAACAACAGCCGATAAACGTTATAAAGGCCGCAACCAGCAGTATTACGGTAACGCAAAACGCCTTTTTATCGAATAATCTTTCCGCGGCGGATATTCCTATCATTATGAATATCGAGTATATCGAAACGAACGCCGCGCCGCCCGCCACGGATAAATTTATGCCGATTATAAGCGGAAGATAAATAAACGCCGACGTAACTGCGGTAAGTTTATATTTATTTCTTATTCCGACCCAAACTCTTCCGAACTTTTTCGTCTTTGAAAGAACAAGACAAACCGTCGAAAAGACAAGTCCCACAAGCGCGAATACGCAAGGCAGATAATTTATAAGTTTATAACTTTGACCGACCGCCTCGCTGCCGTAACCTATCAAAAGCCCCGCCGCAGAAACGCTGCGATTTATTCCGAACGAAGCGCCGACGTCGCTTATTACCCCGCTTAAAAATCCGCCGTAAGTTCCCGTTATCTGACTTTGCGTTATGGCGTAGAAAAGCAAAAGCAAAACCATCGGCATGACTATAAACGCGAGCGGCATCGCCCAAACGCAAGTCGCGACGTCGCGATTATGCCTTAAATATACGGTCTCTTTTTCAAGACCTTCAGCGCTTTCGTAAGCGACTTTATATTCCTTATGAGTTTTATATAACGCCATGCCCCATATTACCGGCACTCCCGCAAGCGCGATTATATTATGCGCTCCGAAAGAAACCGCAAGCGCGATAAAAATCCCGCACGAAACGAGGTTTTTGACCGCGGCGCTCCGAGGCGAAAATTTATACCTTTCCGCATAAAAGCCCACGGCGGAATAATATGCGAGGATTATAAACGGCACGGCGCACGCCGACGAGGCGGTAACCGCTCCCGATAAAAGCGCGCCGGAAAAGAACGCGAACAACGACCCGAAAAGCGCCGCCGTATCGCTTGCGAACAATCTGCCTATCAAAAGATACAACGCAAGCAGCGCAACGTACCCGCTTAAAAGCGAGAAAAATCTTATAGCGAACGGACTTCTGCCCATTATCGCGACCGCGATAGCGTTTAAAACCGTGGAAAGCGGCGCTTTGCCTGAGGTTTCACCGCCCGTAAACAGTCCGTCCGCCGCCTCCAACTCTTTTACCTCCTCCTCGGAGAGTTTATACGCGTATGCGGACGAGAGGTTAAACGCGCCCTGCTCGTCGAAAACGTTAGCCGCAGACGACTTCGTCGTGTCGCTATACGAAACCAGACTTTTTATTTTTATGCGCGCGCCCGTTTCGGAAACAAACGCGACTTCACAAAGTTCAAACGCGTCGGGAGTATGAATTTTTACTCTGCTTAGCTTTATACCGTTCGTGGTTATTTTTTGCCAGCCGTAAAACTCGGTTATTTCCGCGGCGACGCGCTCGTTATACGAAGTTTCCCCGCCCGAAGGCGTTTTAAAATCGAAAAATATAGAGACTTTTCCTTTTTCTTGCGAAGAGTACGTCTTTCCGACGTAAACGTAAATATCCTTTACGCCGTAATCTTCGGTTTTTTCCTTGCCGTCGTCGCCCTTTACCGTATGAGTTCTGTCCAAGTCCAGCGTTATATACGAGTGGTCTACGTCCCCGTCGGCGGACTCTTTAACCGCGGCGAGCCAATATGTTTCGGGAACGTTAGCCGTTCCGACTAAAAACGCGCCGCAAAGCACGAACGCTATCGCCAGCGCCAAAGCGTAAATCGTAAAAACGTAATTCTTCCGCATATTTAACCTCTTTTAATTCTAATATACAACATATTTTTCGTTTTGTAAACCGTTTTCACTTAATTTTCGCACTTTTCATTATATTATTATATATTGAAAATGACAAAAATCGCCCTCGCACGCTTGCGTGCGAGGGCGAAATTCATTTGAAAATAAAATACTACGCTTATAAAATCTCTTCTACTTTAGCCGCTTTACCGGTAAGTTCGCGAAGATAATAGAGTTTCGCTCTTCTTACCTTACCTCTTCTTACCACCGTTATACCGGCAACCTTGGGAGAGTGGATCGGGAAAGTTCTTTCAACGCCTATTCCGTAAGACAATCTTCTTACCGTAAACGTCTCTCTGATTCCGCCGTTTTTCTTGGCGATGACTATTCCCTCGAAGTTCTGTATTCTTTCCTTGCTGCCTTCGATTACCTTTACCGATACCCTTACGGTATCACCGACCGCAAAGACGGGAACTTCCGCTTTTAAGTTTTCTTTTTCGATTTGTTCAATAATATTCACGACTTATACCTCCATTATTACTAAGCGTTCGCGATCGTCGTCGACAAGTATTTTTTGTAAATTATACCGTTTTCAGTCGACTTACGTCGGAGGACCGCCCGAAGTCTTTTCCTATTTTAACATATCTCTTTTTCTTTTGCAAGCGTTTTTAAGCCGCTTTTCGATTTTTATAAATTAATTGATAAAAAACCGACTGTCGGTTACAACAATCGGTTATAGGGAAAATCTTCTTTGCTTTACTTTTTATTCTTTTATTTTTTTATTTAAAAACGCAACTATTCCGTCCGGGTCTTTTACCGGAAACCCATAAGGCTTATCGATATACAGTAAACAGGTCTTGTTTACCACAGACGCCGACTTTATATCTCCGTACTTCAAAATTTTACTTACTGTCTGCTTAGAGGTAAAATCGTACACGTTTATCTTTACAACGTCGTCGTAGCAGACTATGCTCGTATTCTCGAAGCGCTTGTACAACACCTTGTAGTAATAATAAATTCCTGCCGCCGCAATTAAAGCGACAACCATAGTAACCCACATGGCGGTAGACATAACCTCATAAGTAGCAATCGTATCCGCAGAGAAATACCTCTTAAACTCGTCATTTCTTAAAGAATTTGCCTTGCCGGAACACGCGATTGCTATAATTAACGCTATAACCGCGAGTCCAAGCGCGACAAACACCGCTATCATCATCGGCTTTGCTTTCGCAGGATCGCCCTTTGCAACTTTTATTGGTTGATTTTCCATTTTCATTATCTCCTTTTCGTGTTTTTATATTTGATTTCCCCTATTGTTTTGCTTTATCGGTATACCAGCCGAGAATAATACGAACCCGCTTCTGACGGCATATTTTGCGTTCTTTTCGGCGAGTTCTCGCGCAATGAATTGATATTCTATTGCACTCACACTCACCAAAAATATCCGCAAAATACGCGGTCGGAAG
>CAMOXE010000158.1 GCA_946628865.1 uncultured Clostridia bacterium
AATCCACTCGAAATTGCACCGCTTAAATGCTTTACACCTTAAATAAAGTATTTTGCGAGTATTTTTGGTGAGAGCGAGCGGAATAGAATACAAATTCATTGCGCGAGAACTCGCCGGAAAAAATGCAAAAGACTTGTTTTAGGCAAGTTCGGATATGAATTGACTTGGCTAACCGCGTTTTAATAGTTTTCCTTTCTTACTTCAAAATACGCCTGCGGATGATTGCATACAGGACATACTTCGGGTGCCGCTTTCCCTATTACCAAATGCCCGCAATTCCTGCATTCCCACATCTTTTCTTCGGATTTCGCAAATACCGCTTGCATTTCTATATTGTTAAGCAACGCCCTGTATCTCTCTTCGTGAGCCTTTTCAATCTTTCCTACCGCGAGGAATTTATCCGCTAAATCGTCAAAGCCTTCTTCCTTCGCCTCTTTCGCAAACCGCTCGTACATATCCGTCCACTCGAAGTTCTCGCCCGCAGCAGCCGCCGCCAGATTGTCGGTGGTCTTGCCGAGTTCGCCGAGCGCTTTAAACCACATTTTCGCGTGTTCTTTCTCATTATCCGCGGTCTTTAAAAAGATCTCCGCAATCTGCTCGTAGCCCTCTTTTTTCGCTACGCTCGCAAAGTAAGTATACTTGTTTCTCGCCTGGCTTTCTCCGGCAAACGCCGCGCGAAGATTAGCCTCAGTCTTAGTGCCTTTAAGTTCCATTTTTTCTTCTCCTTTTTCGTTTTTACATTAACGGCGCGAACAGATTGAATACGCTTTTAATCAAACTTTCGTACCATTTAAGTTTTGATTGATTGTAGCCGACTTCTTCGCTTTCTTCGGAAAACAAAATTGAAAAGTCCGCGTATATGTCGTTTAAAGCCGAATTTTTATACATCCAGACCGCACACTCGAAGTGGTGGACGAACGAACGGAAGTCGAAGTTGACAGTTCCGACTACGCCTACGTCGCCGTCGGAGAGTATGGTTTTGGAATGAATAAAACCGTCTTTGAACTTATAGACCTTTACCCCCGAGGCTATAAGCCCCGGCAGGTTGCTCTTAGTCATTATATATATAATCTTTTTATCGGGTATTTCCGGGATTATAAGTCTTACATCCACTCCGCGCCGAGCCGCGCGCTTTAAAGCGTCCGTGATATTCGTATCCACTATAAAATACGGCGTCGCGATATACAGATAGTGTTTTGATTGATTTATTATGTCGAGATAAACACTTTCGCTGATATGGTCGTAGGTAATGGGCGAGGGATCGTCGCCAAAAGGAAAGACGAATCCGTCGGATACGACCTCGTGTTCGGCGACGACGAACTCGCTTTCGACTAAGTCTTTAGCCGCAGTCATATTATACAACTGAATAAAAAGCCGAACCAAGGTATCCACCGCTTGTCCCGAGACCTTAACCGAATTATCCCGCCAAATGCCGTAAGGCTGAGCCTCGTTTATATATTCGTCGGCGATGTTTCCGCCGCTCACAAACCCGACTTTGCCGTCCACGACGGTAATTTTTCTATGGTCGCGATTGTTGTGAGATATGGAAACTACGGGGTAAAATTTATTGAATTTTACGGCGTGCAATCCGTAGTGTTGCAACTGCTTATCGAACTTGGGCGAAACTTTGGACATGCTGCCCACGTCGTCGTACATAAAGTATACTTGGACGTTGTCTTTGATTTTTTGTTGTAAAATCTCAAAAATTCCGTCCCACATTACTCCCTCTTGCACGATAAAGTATTCCATAAATATATACTTTTCGGCGCGGGAGAGTTCGGCTTTGAGATTTTCATAGAATTTTTCGCCGGTGGGAAAATAAGTAACGCCGCTGTTTGAAAAAACGGGTAGTGAAGTCGCGCTCCTCAGATATTTTACCATACCGAGACCTTTTCCGCCGTCGGCTTCGAGGGCTTTTAAGACCTTTTCCTGATTGTAATAACCGTCGTGATTCTCGTCGAATATCCTGCGGAATTTCTTTTTCTGGCGTTTAGTGAGTTTTACGTTGCCGAAAGTAACGTAGACCATAAGCCCGACTACGGGCGCGAGCAAGAACAGGATCACCCACGGGATTTTATAGACCGCGGGTTGATTACGATTGACGATCGAGAGCAGCAGAATAATGCCCATGGCGGTGGTTATTATCTGCGCGATGAAAAAAGTCTTATTCACGAGATAAATTATCAGCCACGCCACAAGCGCTTGCAAAATTATACTGAGAGCGATTACCGCGAACCGCGATGCGTCTATACTTCTGTTTCTCATATGATTATTTCGGTTAATTATACCGGAAATCGTTCGGCTAAAACGGGGATATTCTTTCAAATATCCCCGAGTGCTTGTTATTCTTTATCGAAATCGGCTTTGCCTACGCCGCAAAGCGGACAAGTGAAATCTTCCGGAATATCTTCAAACTTCGTACCCGGAGCGATACCGTGCTCCTCGTCACCCGCCTCTTCGTCATAAACGTAACCGCAAACGCTGCAAACGTATTTCATAATTACCTCCTGTTTTTTGATAAATATTCTTTTATTACCTTAAATAAATCTTCGCTTATTATATGCTCAATCCGACAGGCGTTTTCCTCCGCCAAGCCCTCTTCCGCGCCGACGAGCATTAAGAGTTCGGTAATTGCGAGATGGCGTTCGTAGGTTGATGACGCGAGTTTTAAACCTTCGTCGGTTAAAGAGAGTTCGCCGCCCTTGTCGATAAAAATAAGCCCCGACGCGGAGAGTTTTTTGACCGCGTTTGAAACGCTCGGCCGCGAAAATCCGAGTTCAGCCGCTACGTCCACGGCTTTTACGCGCGCGCCGCGCTTATGCAGAAGATATATCGTCTCGAGATACATCTCTTTCGATTCAGGCGTATTCATACTATTTCCCCCTATTTAGATTGTAACAAACCGCAGCGATTTTGTCAACAATATAATAATCCATATTGCGCTAAAAATATCAATTCAGCGTAATATCCTTTAATTTTTCGTATTTCTCGAGCGCTAAAGATTTAAGAGCGGAAACGTGCGCCGAGGAAGCGAAAGCCTCGTCGGAAAGTCTTTTAGCGAAAAATATCACCGACGGCGAAAAATTCAGATTTCCTATATCGCTGAGGAATTTACCGCTTTGGCGAGTACCTAAAAAATCTCCGCCGCCGCGCATCTCGAAATCTTTTTCCGCGATGCGGAACCCGTCCTTATTTTTACACAGCACGTCAAGCCTCTCGAGCGCTTTGCCGTCGGCTTTTGCCGTGTACAGAAAACAGTAACTTTTGTCGCCGCCTCTGCCGACCCTGCCCCTTAATTGATGGAGTTGCGACAGCCCGAATCTCTCGGCGTTGTATATCACCATTATCGTCGCGTTGGGAACGTCTATTCCGACTTCGACGACGGTAGTGGACACCAAAACGTCGAACTTTTTATCTTTAAAGTCCTGCATTACGCTTTGCTTTTCGGCGTCTTTCATCTTGCCGTGAAGAAGGGTAACTTTTAAAGGCGATAGCCTTGCCGAAAGATTTTCGTAAAGTTCGGTAACGCTCATCAGCGTTCCCTCTTCGTCCTCTTCGATCTTCGGACAAACGCAGAACGCCTGTCTGCCCTCTCTCGCCGTTTTCACGATAAAATCGAGCATTCCGTCGTACTTTTCGGGCGGGACTATAAACGTTCCGACGGTCTTACGCTCTTTGGGCTTGTCGGTTATCTCCGTAATATCGAGGTCGCCGTAAAAAATAAGCGAAAGCGTGCGCGGAATAGGCGTAGCGCTCATTACCAGAACGTCGGGTATCATGCCCTTGGCGACTAAGGCGCTGCGTTGCCCGACGCCGAAACGGTGTTGCTCGTCGCAGACGCAGAGCGAGAGGTTATAAAACTCCACGTCGCCGCTTAAAACGGCGTGAGTGCCTATAACTATGCGCGTCTCTCCGGTTTTAATCCGAGATTTTACCTCGCGCTTTTCCGCCGCCTTTAAACTGCCGCTCAAAAAGGCGACTTCGTATTCGGGGAACAATCTCTTGACTATATTATAATTTTGTTCGGCGAGAATTTCGGTGGGAGCGAGCATCGTCGCTTGGTATCCGCTCTTTACCGCTATATATATCGCGCAAAGCGCAACCGCCGTCTTGCCGCTGCCGACGTCGCCTTGCAAAAGTCTGTTCATGGATTTCGGCGACGACATGTCCGAAAATATCTCGTTCACGGCTTTTTTCTGACCGTCCGTAAACTCAAACCCGAAACGCTCGGTAAAGCGTTTAAGAGAATTTGCGTCGCAGTCGTATTCGCTTATCCGAACCTGCTGTCTGTCACCTTTAATGAATTTAAACGCGGATATAAGCAAGAAATATTCCTCGACGGCGACTCGTTCCGCCGCCGCTTTCAAAGAGGACGTATCTTTCGGACAATGCAACGTGCAATACGCCTGTTTTACGGAAGAAAGCGCGTATTTCGTTCTGAGCGCTATCGGCACGGCGTCGGGAATCTCCGTTTTGCAAAGCGCCGCGGACACGGCGTCGCGCATGACCTTTTGCGTGAGCGAGCCTTTGAGCGAATATACCGGGACTATGCCTTTGAGCCTGACGTTGTTGTCGATAGGCTCGAACGACGGATTAGTTACCGTAACGCCGTTAAAACCGCGCTTTACCCTGCCGTAGAAGAAATAGGCTACACCGACTTTCAGTTTCGACGCGACGTAAGGCTGATTAAACCATATCGCCGTAAACGAGAGCCTGCCTTGACCGACGACGGCGCGAACGCATTTTAATCGCCTTGCCGAAGTAAACGCCTGCGGCGGAGTCTCTATTACGCCGTAGGTTAAAACTATGTCGTTGTCGTAGCAATCTTCGAGAGAAACGGTCTTGGTAAGATCGAGATAATTCCGCGGGAAAAACCTTACGAGGTCCTGCGCGGTGAATATGCCGAGTTTATTGAGATCCGCCTCTCGCTTTTCGCTTATGCCTTTAATTTCTCTCAGTTCCATTTTATCAAAAGGACCGACGCTGCTACGTCGGCCCTGAATTCAGTCGAAAAAGTTCATAACGACCGTATCGTTTATTCGATAGATACTATGTAGTAATAAATAGGCTGCCCGCCGAAGAATACTTCGACGTCGGTTTCGGGATATTTCTTGGCAAGTTCGTCTTTAAGCGCCTCCGCGTCCTCTTCGGTTACGTCCGCACCGTAATAGACGTTGATAAGGCTCGACGCGACGTCTTTCAATTTATCCACGAGCGCGGCGGTAACCTTTGCCACGTCGTTTCCCTTTGCGAGTATCTTCTTATCGTCCAGACCGATAATATCGCCTTTAGTCAATGAAAATCCGTTTACTTTGGTGGAACGCACCGCGTAAGTTACCTGACCCGCGGTTACGTTATCCATTTCGTGGAGCATGTTTATCTTGTTCTCTTCCGCCGAAACTTCGGGGTTAAACGCGAGCGCCGCCGCTATGCCCTGCGGCACGTTCTTGGTCGGAATAACGTGTATCTTCTTCTTTTCAACGAGCGATTTGGACTGCTCCGCCGCGAGAATAATGTTCTTGTTGTTCGGAAAAACGAAGATGTTTTCGGCGTTTATCTTGATTATCGCGTCCGCGATGTCCTGAGCGGACGGATTCATCGTCTGACCGCCCTCTATAACTCTGTCCACGTTGAGGTCTTTGAAAATGGCGTCGAATCCCTCGCCCGAACATATGGCGAGCATGCCCATCTCTTTCTTTTCCGCCTCGTATTTTTTAATGAGTTCGCGGTTTTGTTCGAGCATGTTCTCGATTTTCACTTTATCCACTTCGCCGAGGGTAAGCGCCTTGCTTATGGCGTTGCCCGGCTGGTTGGTGTGAACGTGTACTTTGACGAATTCGAGATCGCCTATAACTAATACGCAATCGCCTATCGTCATTAAATATTCGCGCAGACGGTCTATATCCGCCAGCGTCGTTCTCTTCTTTAAATTGATTATGAAAAATTCCGTGCAGTAGCCGAATTCTATCGTGCCGAGGTTTAAAATGTCGGCGTGTTCCATGGAACTTTCCTGTTTCTTTTCGGGTACGACTTCGGTTGCGCCCTCGATCTTCTCGCCGATGAGCGCTTTGTACATGCCTTTATATATCGTCACAAGTCCCATTCCGCCGGAGTCCACCACTCCCGCCTTTTTAAGTACCGGCAAAAGTTCGGGGGTCTTAGCGAGCGCGTCCTCACCCTCGGCTATTATCTCGCGGAAGAACTCTTCAATGTCCTTAATCTTGCCGGCGATCGCCTGCGCGTGTTCGGATATCATTTTGCAAACGGTGAGCATTGTGCCTTCTTTGGGTTTGGAAACCGCGCCGTAGGCTATATCCGTGGCGTTTTTAAGCGCCTTTGCGAGAAGTTTGGTATCTACTTCCGCGCTGTCTTTTATAGTCTGGCAAATGCCGCGGAATATCTGCGAAGTGATTACGCCCGAGTTACCTCTCGCGCCGCGAAGCGCGCCCTTTGAAACCGCGTCCGCAAGGTCGGAAAGCCTGTTGGTTTTTACCGCCTTTAATTCCTTTACGGCAGACTGCATCGTAAGGCTCATATTCGTGCCGGTGTCTCCGTCCGGCACGGGGAAAACGTTGAGTGAATCTATAAGATCCCGATTGACGTCGAGATTCTGCGACGCGGATATTACCATTTTGGCAAAAGTCGCGCCGTTGATATTTTTCTGCATTTTAAGTTTTGTCCTCCAAAGGCGTTTAAAGTTTAACGCCCGCTATGTTTACGTTTACGGTGTCAACTATCATACCCGTAAACTGCTCTACTTTATATTTGACGGCGTTTTTAAGCGAATCCGCCACGGCGGATATTGAAACGCCGAACTTGATCACGACCGAAACGTCGATATAAATACGATCGCTCGAAGTTACTACTTTTACGCCTTTGGCGTAAGGGTCTTTTTTGACGAGTTGGAAGAAACTGTCCGTAATCTTACGCGAGACCATTTCGACGATGCCGTAGCATTCGAGCGCGGCGTGCGCCGCGACCTTTGCTATCGCTTCGTCTGAAACAGAAATCTTGCCGTAGATATTAGAAGTTGTAACGGGCATAACGTTTCTCCTTTTATAATTCCATACTTATTTTACAATATTTCAGCGCCTTTTGCAAGGGTTTTTGCGTCTTTAAGAAAAATTAAAAGTTTTTTTTGACAAAAATAGGTGTAAAAAGGTTGCTTTTAAAAGTTTTTTGTGGTAATATATCTATGTTTTCTATCGTAATGGAGGTATTATATATATGGCTAAAGTTTGTAGTGTTTGCGGCAAGGCGAAATTGTCGGGTAATTTGGTAAGCCACAGTAATCGTAAGACCCCCCGTTCTTATAACGCGAATCTTCAGAAGGTTAGGGTTTCAAAAGACGGCGTAGTCTCTTCCGAATACGTTTGCGCTCGCTGCTTAAAGAGCAACAAAGTTGAAAGAGCGTAATATTTAAACAGAGTAATTTCGGCGGCGTAAGCATTTTTGCTTACGCCGCCGTTTTCGTGACTAACGTTAAAACGTCGTCGCCTGTCGGGCGACAATCCGCCAAAGGTTCAGTGATATAATAATTATCGTCAATTTCGTATTTGACGAAATAAAACTTTGGAGGAATAAAAATGGAAAAAAATCTCGAAGTCTGTTTTATAATAGACAAAAGCGGCTCAATGGATAACATTACCGAAGAAACGATAGGCGGGTTCAACTCGGT
>CAMOXE010000159.1 GCA_946628865.1 uncultured Clostridia bacterium
CGTAAGCGAAATAATAACGCCTATCAAGACGCCGATAAAAACTATCGCCGCCTCTAAAATGATATGTCGCCTGACTATATAGAGAATTTCTTTTAAAGTCAATGCGCTCTCTTCGGTTTGATTGTCCATATTTATTTCCTTTGAAGTATCGTTACAATTAATTATATATCATTTTATAATAAATATCAAGTTTTTTTCAACCTGAAACGTAAAAAGATTTTCATTGCGATTTAACAAATTATCGCCGACGGAAATATTATAAATAAGAGGTGTATTTATTGAAAGTAACGATCGTCACTGAGCGCGCCGCGCTTAAACCGGACTTAAAGAGCGATATAATTATACTCGCCTCCGACTATAAAACCGTAAAATATAAGACGGAACTGAGCGGAGAAAGCGCCGAACTGAAACTTCTTGCCAAGCGTTCGGAGAAGTCAAACGCGGTCATAATCTCGGCGTTCGACACGGATAACTACGGGATTTTAAGGCATTCCGCGGGAGTATTCGATAAAGGCAAATTACTCGGAATAAGCGATATGTCCGTTTCATACGCGGACAGTCCGTATATGCCCGGGACGAGCGGCGGCATATACGAAACCGAATTCGGGAAAATAGCCGTTGCCGTAGGCGACGATTTTTACTCTTACGAACTTCTCCGCGCCTACGCCGTTTGCGGAGTGAAAGCGACGTTTGCCTTAAAGCGAGAATCGCCGGCGCCTATGGACGAAATAGTTTTAAGGGCGTATGCGTATCTTCTGGGCATGCCGATGGTTTTGGTTTCCGGCGGTAAAATTCTGTATTCGGATTTCAAAGGCAGGATAAAACTAAGCGCGGAGCGCTATGCGGAAACCGAAATACTCACCGTGAACGATTATTTTCTGTCCGTTTCCAAAACGAGATTTTCAAAATAAAAAACCGCCGTTAAAATTTCTTGACATTTTTTTCGACAAGTTATATACTATTATACGGTCGGCTTTGCCCGACGCACAAATCGTTTTGAGAGGATAAAATGGATTTATTCGAAAAATGCTATCATTTTGAAACTTTAAATAAAGCCAAAGAATCCGGGCTTTATCCGTACTTTCACACTTTGACTTCGGGACAAGACACCGAAGTCATTATGGAAGGAAAAGACGTAATAATGATCGGCTCGAACAACTATCTGGGCTTGACGAGCAACGAAGAAGTCATAGAGGCGGGCATAAAAGCGCTTGAAAAATACGGCTCGGGCTGTTCGGGCAGCAGGTTTTTGAACGGCACGCTCGACGCTCACGTCGAACTCGAAGAGGCACTCGCAAAGTTTTTACACAAAGAGGCGGTAATGACTTTTTCCACGGGTTTTCAATCTAACCTCGGCATTATCAGCGCCATTGCGGGGCTTGGCGATTACATAATCTGCGATAAAGAAAATCACGCGTCAATCTACGACGGCTGCAGACTCTCGTTTGCGAAGATGCTCCGCTATAACCACGCGGATATGGCGGATCTCGAAGCGAAACTCAAATCCGTTGACAGTTCAAAAGGCGGAATACTTATAGTTACCGACGGCGTGTTCTCGATGGGCGGAGACATTGCGAAACTTCCGGAAATAGTAGCCCTCGCCAAAAAATACGGCGCGAGAGTTATGGTGGACGACGCGCACGGTCTCGGCGTTTTGGGCGCACACGGCAGAGGCACAGCCGAACACTTCGGCTTGGAGGACGAAGTCGATATATACATGGGTACTTTCTCAAAGTCCCTCGCGGCGCTCGGCGGATATATGGCGGCTAAAAAAGACGTGGTCGAATACGTTCGCCACACTTCCCGTCCGTTTATATTCAGCGCGTCAATGACCCCCGCGTCGGTGGCCTGCGCTAAAAAGGCGCTTGAAATTTTAGAAAGAGAACCTCAAAGAGTAAAAGCGCTTGCGGACATATCCGCATATATGCGCGCTAAATTAAAAGAATACAACGTTCCTATAATCGATGCGACCACGCCGATCATTCCGATCTACGTTTACGAGGACGAAAAAGCGTTTTTGGCATGCAAATTGCTCTTAGAGCGCGGCGTATACGTCAACCCCGTCATCTCGCCGGCAACGCCCGTCGGGCAGGCGCTTTTGCGCACGAGTTACACCGCTACGCACACTAAGGCGCAGATGGATAAGGCTGCCGAGAAAATAGCGGAAGTTATAGGGATTTTAAACTCGAAATAACAGTATGTTCAACGTCGTTTTGGTAGAGCCGGAAATTCCTCAGAACACCGGCAACATATCGAGAACGTGCGCGGCGACGCATACCGTACTTCATCTCGTCCGCCCGTTCGGGTTCGAGATTTCGGACAGAACGCTAAAGCGCGCCGGACTCGATTATTGGCAGTATCTCGACGTGAGATACTACGATTCTTTTCAGGAATTATACGAAAAGTATCGCGGCGAGGCGAACTTTTACTTTCTCTCTACTAAGGGAAAGATAAAATATACCGACGCAAAATTTCAAGACGGGGATTTTTTGGTTTTCGGCAAGGAAACGCACGGACTGCCGGAACCGCTTTTGAAAGAACATTACGACACGACTTTGCGTATACCCATGTGGCAAAATTTAAGGAGTTTAAACCTCTCCAACTCGGTAGCGATAACCTTATACGAGGCTCTTCGCCAAACCGATTTCGACGGCTTGAACTTCGAGGGAAAACTAACGGGGCGACAAGACTGATGAATTATCATAA
>CAMOXE010000160.1 GCA_946628865.1 uncultured Clostridia bacterium
AGAGTTCTTTCTCGATAAGGAAACCGCATACGGCGGTTTTAACGAAACCGTATTCGACTATCGCCGCGGTAGACGCGTGCGAGCGGTGAGCCGTTCCGAAAGCGTCGTTTACATATACGTCGCAAAACTCCGCGAGTTTTTTGCAGAAATCTTCGCTCCTACCCTCTTCGCCGGCGTCGAAACGCAGGTTTTCAAGAAGTACGCACTCGCCGTCCTTTAAAGCCGCGACTTTTGCCTTAGCGTCGTCGCCGACTATATCCGTAGCGAAAGTTACCTTTCCGCCGAGCAGTTCGTTGAGCCTTTTGGCAACCGGTGCAAGCGTAAATTTTTTCAAGTCGCCTTTAAGCGCCTTTTCGATATATTCCTTTTTAGCCGCCGCTCTCTCGTTTTCGGGAAGAGCCTCTACCGCCTTTTTCTCTTTTTTGTTTAAGCCGAAACCTTCTGTAAATATATTATGCGGCTTACCCATATGCGAGCAAAGTATGACTTTAGCGCCGTGCTCCATAAGATATTTGATAGTCGGAAGAGCGCCGTTTATACGGTTTTCATCGGTTATAACGCCGTCTTTCATCGGCACGTTGAAATCGCATCTTACAAGACATTTCTTTCCCGAAACGTCTACGTCTTTTATTGATTTTTTGTTCATAAAATACTCCTTTTTTTAATTTTTCCTCGTATATTGTATACTTAAATTAAATAAAAGTCAATTATAAATAATCTTACTTTAAAATTTTTTTGCTAATTTTCAAAGTTTTCGTTTTCGCCTTTATTCTTCTTGCCTCGACGGCGTTTTGGTGGTATAATGGACATATGGCGCTGTTACCGAATTTCAAGTACGAATTATTTCATAACGGTCTGACGATTGCCGTCGCGCTTTCGGGCGGCGAGGATTCGGTGTGCCTTTTTCATCAACTCAGATTAAATGCGGAAACGCTCGGCATACGCGTTAAAGCGATAAACGTCGAACACGGTCTGCGCGGCGAAACTTCGTTGTCCGACAGCGCGTTCGTAAAATCGCTTTGCGAAAAATACGGCGTGGAATTACTCTTTAGACGTGTCGATTCCCGAACTTATAGCCGCACTTTCAATCTTTCCGAAGAAGAGGCGGCGAGGACGCTGAGATACGAGGTTTTCGACTACGCCGCATCAAGCGGATTTTGCGACGCAGTGGCGACCGCACACCATCTATCAGATAATGCTGAGACGGTTTTATTCAATCTCTTCCGCGGCGCGGCGGCGTTAAAGGGCATAAGCGAAACTTCGCGCGGCGGAAAGATATTAAGACCTATGCTCGGCGTAAAAAAAGAGGATATACACGCGTTTATTAAGAGCGGCGGCTACGATTACGTTACCGACGAAACCAATTCAAGCGAACGATACACGCGCAATTTTATTCGCCTCAACCTAATGCCGAGGCTTAAAGAAAAATTCCCGGCGGCTGAAGAGGCAATATCACGCTTTGCGGAAATATCCGCCGCGGAGAGCGAATTTCTCGACGGATTAGCAGAAAAACGTATACTTAAAGGGCTTGACGAAATTTCCATATCCACCGATTGTCCGAACGTACTTTTCGCCCGCGCCGCAGCACTTGCGTTGAAATCGATGGGCGTAGTCAAAGACTACGAAAAACGACATATAGACCTACTTATTGCTCTGAAAGACAAGCAAAGCGGCACTACGATAGACCTTATCGGAGGTATAAAAGCGACTTCGGATTACGGCAAGATAACGCTTTACAAAAACGAAAGCGCAATCTGCGTTCAGCCCCTGCCTTACGGGGTCGGCGAAACCGTTATAGCGGGCAGTACGGTTATAATCGAAAAGTACGACGGAGCGCTTGCTCCCGGCGAACTTTACTTTGACGGGGATAAAATTCCGCCGACGGCGGTAATACGGACGCGCAAAGACGGCGACACGTTTAACAAGTTCGGCGGTTCGAGGAAAAAACTGAAGGACTTTTTGATAGATAAAAAGATACCGGCAAGAAAGCGCGACAAACTCGTTTTGCTCGCCGACGGCTCGAAAGTGCTTATAGTTTTCGGAATCGAGATAAGCGACGACGTCAAGGCGGACAAAGATTCCGTCAATCTGTTAAAATGTAAAATTTTTGCAACAAAGGAGAACTGACATGAGAAAAGAAATCGAAAGGATACTTCTATCCGAAGAACAAATCAAAGCGAGGGTTAAGGAACTCGCCGCAAAACTCGACGAAGATTATGCGGGCAAACAACCGTTAATGGTCGCGATCTTAAAAGGCAGCGTGATGTTCTTTGCGGATTTACTCCGCGAAATGAAAATAGACGTAACGCTGGATTTTATGGCGATTTCGAGTTACGGCAACGGCGCGAAATCCTCGGGCGAAGTCAAAATGATAAAAGACCTCGACGGCAAAATCGAGGGCAAAGACGTAATAATCGTAGAGGATATAATCGACAGCGGCTATACCATGCGCTATTTAAAACACCTTCTGGAGGCAAGACGCCCCGCGTCAATCAAACTTTGCGCGCTCCTCGATAAACCGTCGAGGCGCGAAACCGAAATCGAGATAGATTACAAGGGTTTCGAGGTCGAGGACGAGTTCGTCGTCGGTTACGGCTTAGACTATGCGGGGCTTTACAGAAACATACCGTATATCGGCATTTTAAAACGTGAAATTTACGAATAACGAATAACCGCGCGTTCGACGCGTAAGTTACGTTAGCCCTAAATGGCATTACTATTCGCACTGCGAATTTACTTCGTGCCGATAAACACGCGTTTAAACGTTCCCTAAATGGCATTACTATTCACACTGCGAATTTACTGTCAAACAATAATTTTCAGACTGCCGTAAAGGCAGTCTGTTTTTTACTGAAAGTTTTCCGCACTTACTCTCCGCACGTTTCACGACAACCGCTCAGCGCGGAGTTCACTGACCGCGATAAAAAGGAGTTTATCCCGACGCGGGGTAAACTCCTTTTAAAAACAATTTAGATTAAAGCATATTTCGCTATATTCTCATCAAAGAACTCTCACGCCTAAAACGCCGTCTATGCTCTTTATAACGGTCGCGTCAACCTTGCCGTCGACGTCTATAAGCGAATAAGCATAATCGCCCTTAGACTTGTTCGCCAAGTTTATAATGTTTGCGCCCGCGCTGAATATCGCCGCGGAAAAATTCGCTATCATGCCCGGAATATTCCTGTGGCATATCGCTATTCTCTCCTCGCCGCCTTTGACACCCGCATGGAGATCGGGGTAGTTTACCGAGTGCGTTATGTTGCCGTTTTCGAGATAATCCTTAATCTCTTCTATCGCCATTACCGCGCAGTTGTCCTCCGCCTCTTCGGTAGACGCGCCGAGGTGCGGGAATACGATCGTGTTCGGGAATTTGACCACGTTGGCGTTAGCGAAATCGGTTATGTATTTCTTTACTTTACCCGAGTTCAAAGCCGCCGAGAGATCGTCCTCGTTGACGAGCGAATCACGCGAGAAATTAAGAAGAACGACGTCCTTTTCAGCCGCGGCAAAAACTTCGGCGTTGATCATTTTTTTAGTCGCGTCCATTGCGGGGACGTGAATAGTCACGAAGTCCGCACTCTTTACCGCGTCGGTAAGTTTTTCGACGTATTCGACGCTTTTATCGAGTTGCATTGCGTTGCCGATAGAAAGATACGGATCGTAGCCGACGACTTTCATGCCGGGTTTAACCGCCGCATTGGCGACTTTAACGCCGCTAACGCCGAGACCTATGACGGCAAGAGTCTTTCCGCTTATCTCGGTGCCGGCAAACTTCGATTTTGCCTTTTCGGCGGTCTTGGCGATCGCCTCGTCGGAGGCGTTTTCTCTTACCCACTCGTTTCCGCCGATAATATCCCTGCTCGCCAAAAACAGCGAACATATGACAAGTTCTTTAACGGCGTTCGCGTTGGCGCCGGGAGTATTGAATACGACTATACCCTTTTCGGCATACGCGGAAAGCGGGATATTATTCACGCCCGCGCCTGCGCGCGCTACGGCGTATATATTCGACGGGAGTTCGGTCTCGAGCATATTTGCCGAACGCACCAAAACGCTGTCCGCGTCCTCGATTTTTTCGACCGTCGTATCCGGCGCTTTAAGCCCGTCAAGAGCCACTTTCGATATATTGTTAAGACAAAACGCTTTCATTATTGCAAATTTTCCTTTTCAAATTTCTTCATAAACTCTACGAGCGCCATAACCCCTTCTTTCGGCATCGCGTTGTAGATGGAGGCGCGCATTCCGCCCACCATTCTGTGACCTTTAATGGACACGATATTGCACTTTTTAGCCTCTTCGACGAACTTGGCGTCGAGGTCCGCGTCGCCCGTAGTAAACACTACGTTCATTATAGAGCGCGAATCTTTCTCCACTCCGTTTTTATAAAGTTTAGAGGTTTCGAGATAGTCGTATAATATCTTAGCCTTTTCCTCGTTGCGCTTTTTCATCGCAACAAGTCCGCCTTGGGCTTTTATCCACTTAAAGACCTTGCCGCAAACGTATATCGACCAAGAATTCGGAGTATTGTATAAACTGCCGTTGTCGATCTGCGTTTTCCAGCGGAGCATCGTCGGCGTCGGGAATTGAAGATCTGCGTCGTCTTTAATTAAATCCTCGCGGATAATTACTATCGCCATGCCCGCGGGTCCTACGTTTTTCTGAACGCCCGCGTAGATAACGCCGTATTTCGACACGTCTACCGGCTCGCTCAAAAAGCAAGACGATTGATCGGATACGAGCGGCTTTCCGCAAGTGTTCGGAAGAGTGTGGAATTTTGTTCCGAAAATGGTGTTGTTTTCGCAGATATAGACGTAATCGTCGTCAGGTTCTATCGCAAGCGAAGAACAATCGGGAATATATGTATAGTTTTTATCTTTCGACGAGGCTACTATCCTCACGTTGTCGCTGAAAATCTTCGCCTCCTGATACGCTTTTTTGGAAAAGTTACCCGTTTCGATATACGCCGCTTTCTTGTTCTTCGACATAAGATTTAACGGAACCGCCGCAAACTGCGTAGTCGCGCCGCCCTGCACGAATATGACTTTATAGTTATCCGGAATATTCATTATCTCGCGGAGATCGCTCTCGGCGTCCTGAATAACTTTATCGAAAGTTTTCGTTCTGTGGCTCATTTCCATTATCGACATACCGCTACCGCCGTAATCGAGCATTTCGTCCGCAGCCTCTTTCAAGACTTCTTCGGGAAGGACGGCCGGTCCTGCCGAAAAGTTATACACCCTTTTCATTATAGTATTTCTCCTTGACTAAGCGATTTACGCCGTTTCATTTTCTTATTATGATACCACATTTGTCATTGTTTTGCAAGAAAAAACAAACGGATTTTCGTCCGCTTGTAAATTTTTTTGGTTGTTTTTGCTTAGCAGCGCAGAAATCACTCTAAAATCGGAGATTATTCCCACTCTATAGTGCCGAGCGGCTTCGGAGTTAAATCGTATACCACTCTGTTTACGCCCTTGACTTCGCGAGTTATCCTGTCAACTATCTTTTTAAGAAGAGGATACGGAAGTTCTTCGATCGTGGCGCTCATCGCGTCAACGGTGTTTACCGCGCGGATTATTACCGGGTACGCATAAGTGCGTTCGCCGTCGCAAACGCCCGTGGACTTGAAGTCGGGAACGATTGTAAAATACTGCCATACCTTGCCTTGCAGTCCCGCGTTTTTGAATTCTTCGCGGAGTATCGCGTCGGATTCTCTGACAGCCTCAAGCCTGTCGCGCGTTATCGCGCCGAGGCATCTTACGCCGAGTCCAGGTCCCGGGAACGGTTGACGTTATACCATCTCGTCGGGAAGTCCCAACGCCTTGCCGACAACTCTTACCTCGTCTTTAAACAGAAGTTTTACCGGCTCTACAAGCTCGAATTTGAGATCCTTCGGAAGTCCTCCGACGTTGTGGTGAGCCTTTACGCCCTTTTCGCTCTCTAAAATATCCGGATAGATAGTGCCTTGCGCCAAAAATTCGACGTCCTTGAGTTTTCGCGCCTCTTCCTCGAATACGCGTATAAACTCAGCGCCGATGACCTTTCTCTTGGCTTCGGGATCGCTTACCCCGGCAAGTTTATCCAAAAACCTGTCCACCGCGTCGACGTATACGAGGTTTGCGTTCATCTGACCGCGGAAAACCGAGATAACTTGTTCCGGCTCGCCTTTACGGAGCAGTCCGTGATTGACGTGTACGCACACGAGTTGTTTGCCTATCGCCTTGATTAAAAGCGCGGCGCAAACGGAGGAATCAACTCCGCCGGATAACGCGAGCAACGTCTTTTTGTCGCCCACTTGCGCTCTGATTGCCTTTACCTGTTCGTCGATAAACGCCTTTGCCTGTTCTTCGGTCGCAATGCGTTGCATCGCAGCCGGCCTTACGTTTCCGTTCATAATTATACCTCTTTGGTTTTTTTATTCGACTATCTGTAAATTTTCTATTTTATCGAAAACGAGATCTTCCCTTGCGTCGGGATAATACGTTTCGACTTTTACGTTGTCCACGATTAAACCGTTTATATATCTGAAATATATGCCTTTTGCCGGTAATATCCGACCGTAGACGTATACCTCGGGATAGTCTTGCGCCTCTTCCGGAACGTCGACGTTGAATTTCGTAACGGCGCCGTATAGTTTTAGCGTAACGTTTCTAAGCGCGACGTTTTCCAAAGGTCTTTCTTTCAGTCCGCAAACGTTACTCGTCATTTGCCAATCTTCGATCGCCCGCGTTCCGTCAAAACTTTCAGCCACGCCGAACACTTTGGGGTTTTGCTTTCTGTCCCCCGCTTTATAACTGAGGTAATTCCACGGAATTATCTCGTATTCTTCATACGGTCCGTCCGCAGTGATATTTTCAAGCGTTACGTTTTTTATTCTACCTATCGCTCGGCCCTTAGGTCCGCGCATGCGCCTGCCGACGTGTATGAATATAGGCGCGTTTACGTTTTTCATCTTGACGTCGGATATTCTGACGCCGTCGACTATTGCGCCGTCTACGCTCTCTATCGATATTCCCGTTATCCGCGTATCGTAAATATAACAATCTCTAATATCTATATCGTAAAAACCGCCGTTAGTCTCCGTACCGAATTTTATCGCGTTGCAACGGCTCTTTATTTTGCAATTCCAAACTTTTATATTTTTGCAAACGTCTAAACGGTTCAAGGTATAAGACGACTTAAACACGATTCCGTCGTCGCCCGTCTCTATATCGCAATCGTATATTTTAACGTTTTTACTGTTGTCCGGAGAGACCCCGTCGATATAAGTACGCATTTTAACGCCGTGTACGTCAACGTTTTCGCAACCCGCAAAATACACGGCAAGATCCGTGCAGTTATTGACGGTAATACCGCTTATTTCAACTCCGTCACACTCTTTTAATGCAATACATTTCGCGCCTCTGTGAACGATATTTCTGACGTTATCCTCGTCCCAGACAGAGCGCATATCTATTTTACCGCCGCGAACGGAGACGTTTTTACAGCCTATCCCGACAAACATGGAACAGTTGAAAAAACTATGCGAAGCGTCTTGGTAAAGCGGGTAATCCACCTTTTCATCCGGACGGTAGTCGTAAAAATCAAGGCTCCCGAGTATCTCGGTTTTTTCAGATAACTCAATATTGACGTCCGATTTCAAAAAAACCGTCGCGAGAACGAATTTTCCGTTCGGAAACAGAACCGTTCCGCCGCCGTTTTTATTGCACTCGTCTATCGCGCTTTGCACCGCCGCAGAATTAAGAGTTTTTCCGTCCGCTACCGCGCCGAAATCTATTACGTTATATTTTTGCACCTGAAACACCTATTCGTTTTCCCATCGGTAAAGTTTTAACGAAAATCGTTTTTAAAAGCGCTGAATTATTCTCGGTCGTCATTTTCGTTATCCTATTTAACGCAGCGCTTAATTCAGTCCGTTTCGTTTTTATTTCACGTCTTTTCCCGTTGCATATTATAAACTTTTTTAGGCGAAGTGTCAAGCAAGTAGTACGTTCAAATACTGTTTTTACCGAAAAACTTATTGAAACGGCGGCAATAACCTTATTATATACCGACTTTCGCTTTTAAAATCTTGCATAGCCGAGTGTGAATAGGTTGAACTTGCCGCAAAACGCGCCTTTTCGCGCCTTTTTCGTTCATCTTCCTCGTAGTACGGCAGTACGACTTCGTCATCTTCTTGAAAAATCCATCGAAAATCCGC
>CAMOXE010000161.1 GCA_946628865.1 uncultured Clostridia bacterium
TAGAACGAAACCTTTTCGTTTGCAAGTAATTTTTTAAGGTCGTCGCCGTAAACGGTTTGCTTTATAAAACCTCTTTCTTCCAAAATATCGTAAACGTTTTTCATAATATGTAAAGTATAAAACAAATAAATGTTTTTGTCAAATAAAATCTGGCGGAATATATGCCGAGCAAGTCAAATAATATATATTATGACTAAAAAAATCCTGAGTTTAACGCTTGTTATATGTATAGTGGGATTGTCGGGCGCGTTTGCCGTAAGAGCGGCAAAACCGACGGCTCACCCGATAAGCGGGTATACGGTCGTAATAGACGCCGGACACGGCGGAGTGGACGGCGGAGTAACGGGAATTGTTACCGGGGTAAAGGAAAGCGATCTCAACCTGCTGATAGCGAACGCCTTAAAGAGGGAGTTCGAGAGCGCGGGGATAAACGTAGTAATGACGCGGACGAGCGCGGCGGGGCTATACGGCGCGATGAGCAAGGGTTTTAAGATGCGGGATATGGAAAAGCGGAAGGAGATAATCAACTCAAGCGGCGCGGAAATAATGATATCCGTACATTTAAACAAGTTCTCCGACTCCGAGCGCCGCGGGGCGCAAGCGTTTTACAAGATAGGCGACGAGAGATCCAAAGCGCTATCCGAGAGCATACAAGCCGAATTTAACTTAGGCGGCAGGAAATACTCTTCGCTTAAAGGCGATTATTACGTTCTTAACGAGTCGAATTGCACGGCGGTGCTTTGCGAATGCGGATTTTTATCGAGCGCGGCAGACGAGGCGCTTTTGCTGACCGAAAGTCATCGCGAAAAGGTGGCGAAGAGCATTTTGACGGGTACTTTGAAATATTTAGCCGAAAACCCTTGACAAAGTCGCGGAAGTGTGTTAGAATAATACCACAATAAGGGAGTAGGACCGCAAACGCGGAACGGTATCGTCAACACGGTTGCCCGGGCAATCCGGTATCGATTGAAATCCGAGACTTTTGTCGCAAAGGGCGGCAAAGGTCTTTTTTTACGGTTCTATACTCAACTTAAGGAGGTTTTATTGTTATGATAGTTGCAATTATAATAGCGGTTGCGCTGATTGTGCTTTTGGGTGTGGCGGGGGATCTCAAAGCGCCGCCGGACACGGCGTACATTATATCCGGTCTCGGCAAAAGGCGGATACTTATAGGTAAAGCGGGTTGGCGCATGCCGTTTTTCGAGAGAGTGGATAAACTTTCTCTTCGGGTTATGCAAGTAGACGTAAAGACGAGCGAGGCGGTTCCCACCAACGAGTTTATCAACGTAAACGTAGACGGCGTGGCGAATATCAAGATATCTTCCGACCCCGAACTTCTTAAAAAGGCGGCGGAAAGTTTACTCGGAATGCGCCAAGGCGAACTTATCAGCCTCGTAACGCAAGTACTCGAGGGTAACATGCGTGAGATAGTCGGCTCGGTAGGTCTTAAAGAGATGGTTCAAGACAGACAGGGCGTCGCGAAGAAGATAACCGAAAACGTCGTTCCGGATATGGAAAAACTCGGTATCGAAGTCGTAAACTTCAATATTCAGAATTTTAAGGATAACGCCGGCACCATAGAGAATATGGGTATCGACAACGTCGAGCAGATAAGAAAGAACGCGCAGATAGCGAAGGCGAACGCGCAGAGGGATATAGCGATAGCGACGTCCAACGCACAGCAAGAGGCGAACGCGGTAAAGGTCGAGGCGGAAAAGAAGATAGCCGAGCAGAACGCGGAACTCGCCGTTCAGCAAGCGGATATGAAAGTGCGCGCCGACACGAAAAAGGCGGAGGCGGACGCGGCGTATTCGATACAGCAAGAGAGCCAGAGAAAGACTATCGAGATAACCAAGGCGAACGCGGATATAGCGAGAAAGGAAAAGGAATCCGAACTTGCCGAAAAGGCGATCGCGCTTAAAGAAAAGCAACTCGACGCGGAAGTAAGAAAGCAAGCCGACGCGATGAACTACAAGATAATGAAAGAGGCTGAGGCGGAACTTATCCGTCGCCAGAAAGACGCGGAGGCAAAGAAATACGAAGCGCTTATGGAGGCAGAGGCGAAGAGAGCCGAGGCTGAGGCGCTGAGGTTTGCGATGGAGCAAGAGGCGGAAGGTATTCGTGCGAAAGGTATTGCCGAGGCGGAGGCGATAGAGAAGAAAGCCGAAGCGCAGAGGAAGATGGGCGAGGCGTCGGTAATGGAGATGTACCTTACGGCACTTCCCGAAGTAGTCAAGAACGCCGCCGCGCCGCTGGCGAAAGCGGATAAGATAGTAATGTACGGCGACGGCAACGCGACGAAAGTCGTAAAAGACGTAATGAACAGTACTTCGCAGATAATGGAAGGCATGAAGGAAAGCACGGGCTTAGACTTAAGCGCGTTGCTTGCGGGAGTAGTCGGCGGCAAGATCGCCGCGGCGAAACAGGATAATCGCGCGGACGAGGCGAAAGAGGAAGTCGCCGCGACCGAGGACTGAAAATAAAGTTTTAAAAGATTGCCGCGTTAAGAATATCTGTCCCGTCATCGCGACGGGCGTTGTAGCCCAACGCCATTGATAGGGAGCGATAGCGGATGAGTTCTATTGTCCCCCGTCATTGCGAGGGAGCGATAGCGACCGCGGCAATCTTAAAAAAATGAAACGTAAAAACAAGGCGCTACGATTTTCGTAGCGCCTTGTTTTTCGCATTTCAATAGTTTTCATGAATTATTTTTGTAAGTTTCCAAGGTTGAGGGTTTGGGGCTTTCCGCTTTTTATCTCGCCGAAATTTATAAAGGGTCTTTTCTTTAAAACGGCGTATTTCATCGCTTTATACGCACCGCTGTTTTCCGTTTTGCAAACGTAGAAAACGCAAAAGTGGCTCGTGTCTATCATCGCTTTGTTGCGGTAGTACAGTCTTGTATACCAGTAATCAAAATCAAGGGGGAGAAATTCCGTCTCGTCGTAGTTTTTCCGGTCTGCCCAACGCGGCGGAGCGGAACCGTCCCACAAACAAAGCACGGTCTTTATATGCGGATATTTCAACTTAAGTTCTTTTACGACGTCTAAGCACCCGTAGTCGAAAGCACTGTACCCGCCGAACTTAAAAACGCCGTAATTTTCCTCGGTAATCAACTTTTCGAGTTTTTCACGAACTTTATGGGCTAAATCCGGATTAAAATCCATTTCTCTATGCCCGAAAAAGCAGCATATCTTGTAGTCCATATTCTACCTCTACAATAAAAGCGTCGCCCCAACGAGACGACGCCTGTAAAAATGCACAATCTCGTCTGCCGGACATAGAATAATAGCAAAAAAAAGCATAATTATTCCGAAATAGTACACTTCTACCGAAGAAGTATACTTTTTTTTGCATAAAAATATTCTATTATCCAGCGCTTATATTTTAGCACGTTTGATTTTATTTGTCAAACAAAACCGGGGGAAAACCTAATTCGGGTTAAAAAAGCGTCGCCCCAACGAGACGACGCCTGTAAAAATGCACAATCTCGTTTTGACAGATAATTGAATAATCTACAATGAGTAAAATTATTCCGAAATAGTACACTTCTACCGAGAAGTATACTCATTGTAAAATAACGATATTCAATTATCTGTCAAATGTATTGTAACATATTCGACTTTTATTGTCAAACAAAACAGGGGAAAACCTAATTCGAGTTAAAAAAGCGTCGCCCCAACGAGACGACGCCTGTAAAAATGCACAATCTCGCCTGCTAAGAAAACAAATATACCCGTACAAGTAATTGTTCCGAAAAAGCACACTTCTACCGAGAAGTATATTCATTGTAAAATAACGGTATTCAATTATCTGTCGGATGTATTGTAACATAGTTGACTTTTATTGTCAAACAAAACGAAAAAAACAGAAATACGTTTAACAAAACATTTGTAACGACGAAACGAGAAAAGGGCTTGCGTTAAAACGATTTATCGAAAACGCTTGAAAATATATCCGTTTAATGGTAAAATTATAGTATGCTCAGCGAAGAACAAAAACGCGTTGTCGAAAACTTTTCGGACAATATTTTAATGCTTGCGCGCGCGGGGTCGGGTAAGACGTATACCGTCGCGCAAAAAATATCCGCCGCAATAACGCGCGGGATAAAGCCCGAAGAAATACTCGCCGTGACTTTTACCGTAAAGGCGGCGGAAGAACTGAAAAACGACGTCGAAAGTTTTACTCTCGGCGGCGGCGTCAAGGTGTTTACCATACACGGTTTTTGTTATCACGTCGTGAGAGAATACGCCAAAAAGGAAAAGGCGTTTAAAGACCCTATCGTCGCCGACGAAGTGGACGCGGGCGAGATAATGGCGGAAGTCTTAAACGCCGCGAAACAACGCGGCGAATATGATTTTTCGGGCGAGACGATAATCACTCCCAAGAACCTCGTTAAAATCGTGTCGAAGTTGAAACACGAGCGCCACCGCATAGGCTACGACTGGTTTTATGGCGGCGGCTACGCCGAGGCTATGGATAATCTGATCAAAACCGAGGGTTTTTTGTCTGATTTTACCGTAAAAAAGAGCGACGTCAAGGTTACAGATTACGCCCTCGTCTCCTATTTAAAACGTTATGCGGACGATTATATGCGCTCTTACGAGAACGCGCTTTTAGACGCCGGACTTATGGATTACGACGACTTGATTTTCTGCGCCGACGCGATAATTTCCAAAGACGAGAGTTTTAAAGGCAGATATAAACTCATAATCGTAGACGAAATGCAAGACACCAGCCTTGCCGAATACGGGGTTATGCGTAAACTCTTCGGCGGCGCTGAAGTCTTGATGTGCGGCGACGAATTTCAGACCATTTACGCCTGGCGCGGCTCTGAGCCGGAGAGAATAATTTCGGATTTCGTCTCAAACTTTTCCGCCAAAGCGATCCACCTCGATAAAAATCGGCGTTCGTCGCCATATCTTACCTATTGCGGAGAGTATTATTTGGAAAAAACTTTCGGCTATAAGTCCGATAATCTACATATAGGCGAAGATTTTAACAAAAACGACCTCGAAATACTCGCCCTTGACGGTTACGACAAAGAGGCGGAAAAGATATATGACAGGTTAAAAAGGTTCGAGGGCAAAAACTACGAGATATGCGTTATGGCGAGATCGAACAGGTACGTCGCCGCTCTACGAAAAAGGTTGGAGAGAATAAACGAGAATTATCCCGCGGGCGAGCGTTTGAAGTTTTTTACCGCAGAAACCGACTACAGATTTTTCAAAAAGCCTATCGTTAAGGATTTTCTCGCGTTTATGCGGCTTGCCGTAAACCCGGACGATGTTCCGTCAATCGAGCGGGTTGCCGCCGATTATCCGGGAATAAGCAGACATTTTTTGAACTCCATAAAAGATTTATCGTCTGAGGGCTTGACCGCGAGCGCGTTTTTAACGAGCGACGCTCACTTGCACGGCGACGAGTATTATTCGCTTATAAAGGCATATAAAGAGGATAAAATCGTCGTGTACGACCTCGAAACCACGGGTCTTGACGTGGACGAGGACGAATTTATTCAGATTTCCGCCCTTAAATTCGGCGTCGGCGGCGATAGCGGAGAATTGAATATTTTCGTTATGCCAAAGCGCGGAATGAGCGCGGAGGCCGAGAAAGTACACGGCTACGGCATAGAAAAATTAAAGGAATTAGGCGCGGTAGAGCCTATCGCCGCTTTAAAGAGATTTGCGGAATTCGCAAAGGGTTGCGTGACCGTCGGGCATAACAGTTCGTCTTTCGACGATTTGATTTTGGACCGCATTTCGGGCGAGTTGAATATCCCCGTCGATATTTCGGCGCGCTACGATACGCTGAAAATCGCCGCAAGGTTTCGTCCGGACTTGAAAAACAGAAAACTTTCCACCCTTTGCGAGGAGTTTTCGATTATAAACGAACGGGCGCACGACGCGTTTTCGGATGTTACGGCGACGAGATCGGTTCTCGGGATTTTTTTGGAAAAATACATAATTCCGACCGCCTCTTCCCGCAAGAGTTTTACGGAAAAACACGCGGCGCGATTTTCGGACTTTTATCGCGATAATCGTACTATAGCGGGGTATTTAAAGCGAAAAGACTACTTTTCGGCGTTTAAAACGATAGGCGGAATAATAAGCGGCGGCGGAAAAACGGTCGACCGTGAGAGTGCGAACGAACTGTATCTTGCCTTTAAAGAATGCGCTTTAACGGGCGACGGAATAGCGAGCGCGAGGAGGTTTTTGTCTGCGGCGGCGCTGTCGGGCAGCCAGATAGACGTCATGATAAAAAAATACGATAAATTTCCGCTTATAACCGTGCATCAGTCAAAAGGCTCGGAGTTCGACGAAGTTATTCTCGCCGGTGCGGATTCAAACGAATTTCCCTCGTATGCGGCTCGGCTGACGGGCTGCGACGACGAAGAAAAGCGGGTGTTTTACGTCGCGCTGTCGAGGGCGAAGAAAAAAATGACGATAACGTATTGCTCTGCGGCGCATTTCGGCGAAAAAACCTATCCGCGCGAACCGTCGCCGTATATAAAAAATTTGCCTACCGAGACTGTGGAAAAGCCTTGACAAAAACGCAAATATGTTATAATATAAGAATATGAATATTTGGCACGACGTAGCGGCGGACAGAATTTCCGCAGATGATTTTTTGGCTGTTATCGAGATAAGCAAAGGCAGCAAACAAAAATACGAACTCGATAAAAAGACCGGTATTCTGATTTTGGACAGAATACTCTATACTTCCACGCATTATCCCGCAAATTACGGGTTTATACCTCACACGTTGGCGGGCGACGGCGACCCGCTCGACGTTTTGGTTTTATGCTCGGAAAGTCTTTTGCCGATGAGCCTCGTTAAAGTCTACCCGATAGGCGTTATCACGATGAACGACAACGGCTCGACGGACGAGAAGATAATAGCGATTCCGTTTACCGACCCGAACTACAATTCGTATAAGTCGATAGACGACTTGCCCAAGCACATTTTCGAGGAAATGCAGCACTTTTTCACGGTATACAAGCAACTCGAGGGCAAGAATACCGCCGTCAAGACGGTTATGGGCGTAGACGAGGCGAAAAAGATCATAAACCAATCCATTGCCAACTACAAAGAACATCTGTTCGAGATCATCAATAAATAATATGGAAAAAAATATAAAACTTTTAAGTTACAGAATAAATAAACTCAGTTATAGTTTCCACGAGGGGATAAAGCCCGGCACGAAATTCGAGATAAAGCCGAAGATAGAGTGCAAACTCGGCAGAAACGACAAGACGCTTTTCGTAAATCTTTCCGCAAGAATAAACGAGGACATATCCTCGCCCGTGCCGTTCGATCTGGACGCGGCTATGTTCGCGGTGTTTGCGGTTGTAAACGAGCGCGACCAGAAAGAATACGTCGCGGAGGCGCTCGATTGCCTGTATCCGTTTTTGCGTTCGGCTGTGGCGTGCATAACGGCAAGTTGTAATATTCCGACTTACGTCCTGCCGATGATAAGCGCGCCGACTGCGAACGAGGGCGGTGCGCCGGATATATCTATTAACTGAAAGGAGAAAGGAAATGAAGAAGTTTTTTAAAGAATTCGGAGAATTTATTAAGCGCGGAAACGTGCTTGACCTTGCCGTCGGCGTAATAATCGGCGGAGCGTTTTCGGCGATAGTAACCGCGCTTACCACGCACATACTCCGCCCGATAATCAATTGGATAATCTCGCTCTGCGTAGGCGATTCGTCCGCTACGGCGTACACCTTTTTAAAGGGCAGCGCAGAGGACCTCGAAAGCGCGATATACATAGATTGGGGCGCGTTTATAAGCGCGATAATCAACTTTGTACTGATAGCGCTGATACTCTTCGTTATCATAAAACTTTTCAATAGGCTTGCCGACGAACTCAACGTCAACAAGAAAATGAAAGCGGCGATAACCGAAAAGATGAAAAAAGGCGATAAACTCAATTCCGTCGAGAACCGTTGGATAAAGCGCATGAAGAAGAGTCACCCCGAAATGGTCCCGACCTTGGAAGAGCCGACGCCCGAACCGGAACCCGTTGTCGAGCCTACCGCGACCGAAAAACTTCTCGGCGAGATTTTGGAAGAACTCAAGAAGAACAACGCCGAGTAAAAACGCATAAATATTCCAAATATCGACAAACTAAAGTCGAGATGGAAAAGATAAGATTTATTTTGCCCACCGCAATACTCGCGGTGGGCTTGTTCATAGGCGGCGGAGCGGCGCAAGCCATGCCCCTGCCGGGCGAGGAGATTATCGGCGATTACACGCTGACGGTTTCGGCAATGGGAAAGACTTACGAATTTTTCTATCCGGAGATCGACTGTATCGGCGGCGAGATATATTTGAAAAACGCCGAGGCGGTAGTCGAAAAGATATACTCGGACACGAAAATTCCCGAAACGAACGCGAGCGTAAAGATCTATCCGAACCGAAAAAATCCGCTCGAATACTTAAGCGAAAAAGACGGCGAGGCAGTTGACCGCGCCTGCCTGCTTGCGGACATAAAAACCGCGCTATATGCGCGTAAACCGCAAATAATCGCGAAAACCGTAATTTTAAAACCGCAAAATACGGCGGCGCAATTAAAGCGCGAAACTTCGCTTTTGGCAGAATTTTCCACCGACTATTCTTCGTCTGCCGCCGAGCGCAAGCACAACGTCGATTTAGCCGTAAGGACGATAGGCGGCAGGGAACTACTTAGCGGCGAGACTTTTTCGTTTAATTCCGTCGTCGGCGAGCGGACGAAAGAGCGTGGCTATAAAGAGGCTAAAATAATAACCGGCGGGAAATTCCAAGCCGGCGTAGGCGGGGGAGTGTGTCAAGTTTCCACGACGCTGTATAACGCCGCGCTTTTGTCGGGGCTTACCGTAACCGAGCGCCATAGTCATAGCCTGCCCGTCTCATACGTCTTGCCGTCTTTCGACGCGATGGTAAACTCCGGCGGTTCGGATCTCGCAATAAGGAACGACAGGGCGGAAAGCGTGTATATAGTATCGTCGAGCGACGGAGAGCGGATAACTTTCAGGGTTTACGGCAAAGCCGACGGTTGCAGTTACAAGCGCGTGTCGAAAGTAACGGGATATATTTCTCCGCCGGCGGAGGAAGAGTTGGAAAATGCCGAACTTCCGTTCGGCGAAACCAAAATAATCACTCACGCAAAAGAGGGAGTGGTTAGCGAGGGGTATCTCGAAGTGTATTGCGGCGGAGCGCGTGTAAAGACTATCAATTTAAGCAAAGACCGCTACGGCGCGGTGAGGGGCGTAGTTGAGTACGGAACTAAAAAAGAGCAAACCGAGCCTAAAACCCGCATTCCGTGAAAAAACAAGAATTTGCTAACAAGACGGGCGTGTAAAACTTGCTTTTAGGCAAGTTTTACACGCCCTTTGAAGTCCGTTTTTTATTCGGATATTCGACTGTAAAATTTTAATAAATGACGTAAAACATTTTATATTTTCCGTCGTTGACCATTTTCGAGATAGATCGCCTGAGTTTTTTCTTGGTTTCGTCCGGCATTGCCGCGGACTTGACCGTTATCTCGTCGCCCACGATTCCGCTTACGGGTCTGCCGAAAATATTCGTGTTTTCAATGCCGTCCGCCGCTTGAGCCTTTAAGTACTCGACGAACTCCTCGCATTGCTTTTTGCTGCCCGAAATCGGGTTGACCGAAGTTTTCAGTCCGACCTTAACGACGTGCATGCTCTCGGTTTCGGCAGAGATTCTGACTCCGTAGCCGGTGCCTTTCCTGAAGATTTCAGGCTCGCCCACTGTAATATTTTCGGCGCTCGGAATAACTATGCCGTAGCCGGATTCTTCGGCTTGCTTGACCGCCGCGCCCACGCTGTCGAACTGTTTTTTGCTCTTTGACAGGCTCACGACGTAGCGCATAAGTTCGTATTCGCCGCTTATCTCTTCGCCGCAAGCGTCGCTTATCGCCTCGTAAAAAAGACTGTCGTCCGCGCTTAAAACTATCTGCGCCCTGCCTTCGCCGGCAAAGACCGTGGTTTCGGCGGGCATTATCTTATCCACGCCGACAGCCGCCTCTTCAAAGAGTTTACAGTCGCGCATTTTAAGTCCGACGTCTCCCACGCCCTTAACGGCGGCAATGATAGCACCGACGACTTTGCTGTCTGACGGCATAGCGGCAAGCCATTCGGGGATAGTAAAGTCCACTCGGCGGAGCGGAAATTCCGCGAGAATTTTTTCAAACACTTCGGCGAATTTCTCTTCGCCGTCGGACAAAACGTTCATGCGAACGACCGAAACGCCGTATTTATCGGCAAGTTCCGCGGCGAGTTTTATATTTTTATCGCTATTCGGCTCGACGGCGTTAAGAACGAGCGCGAACGGTTTTCCTATTTCTTTTAATTTGGCGACGGCTTTTTCTTCCGCGGCGACGTAATTTGCGCGCGGCAGGGACGAAATACTGCCGTCGGTGGTTACCACTACGCCGACCGTCGAATGCTCTGCAATGACCTTTTCCGTGCCGATTTCCGCCGCGTCGGCAAAGGGTATGGGATTATCGTTCCAAGGCGTTTTTACGAGTCGTGGCGAGCCGTCCTCTTCGCTGCCGATAGCGCCTTTGACGACGTAGCCGACGCAATCAATAAGTCTTACGCGCGCCCGCACTTTCCCGCCCAAATTGACCTCGACGCTTTCGCCGGGAATAAACTTCGGCTCTGTCGTGGTAATGGTTTTGCCGTCGGCGGACTGCGGAAGTTCGTCTTTGGCTATTTTTTTCTTGTTATCAGCCGAGATGTTCGGCATTAAAAACAACTCGGTAAACCGTCTGATGAAAGTAGATTTTCCCGTCCGAACGGGACCGACGGCACCGATATAAATATCGCCGTCGGTACGTTTTGCAATATCCTCGTAAACGTCGTATTTTTCCATAATACCTCCGTAAAACACGCTACGATACAAATATATTACAAAGCGAAAACAAATATTCCAAAACCGAAAAAAGAACAAAAACTCAAAAAATTTGCGAAAAGTGAATAAATTTTCCGCATTAGCGGTTAAAGATTGACAAAACCCGTCAAAATTGGCATAATTGAAGAGATAAAAGTATAAATCAACGGAAAATTTTAAGAAAAATTTTTAAATATGACGGATAGTGTCATATATTCCTTGGTAAAATAAAAGCGCTTTCACAATGAAAGCGCGCCGTAAGGCAACAAGCGATTAGAATAAATTTTTATTTGAACTCGTCTTGTTATTTGTAAACATTATACACCATAAAAAAATATTTGTCAACGAAAGGAGATAAAAATGGAAAATTTTTATTTGGGGCTTGATATCGGTACAGAGTCTGTCGGTATTGCAGGAACGGACGAGAACTATAAATTGATACGCGCCAAGGGTAAAGACCTTTGGGCAGTGCGGCTTTTTGATTCGGCAAAATCCGCGGAAGACAGAAGAATAAAGCGCACGGCAAGGCGGCGTTTGGAAAGGCGTAAATGGAGAATTAAGTTATTGCAAGAACTGTTTGCTCCGTTTATGGACTACAAGTTCTTTATACGCTTAAATAACAGCAGTTATCAAATAGGTGATAAAGATTGTTTATTAGGGGGTGCGCCGTACTCTCTTTTTGCCGACCGCAATTATACCGACGTAAATTTTTACAATGAATTCCCAACGATATATCATTTGCGTAAAGCCCTCATATTAGGTGAAAAGAAATACGATATAAGGTTATACTACCTTGCTCTTCACCACATTATAAAATATCGCGGGCATTTCCTTTTCGAGAACAAGTCGATAGCCGAAATCAGAAACATCAATAATCTTTTTAATGAGTTAAATGCGATTATAGAGGATTTAATGCCTGACGAGCCGATTTTTTCGCTTGATTTTGCGGCGAAGTTCGACGAGATTTCGCAAGACAAGCATAAAACGCTGAGCGATAAACGCAGGCTACTATACGCGTGTATAGACGGTATCACCGACAAGCAAAAAGAGATGATATCGTTTATGATAGGGTTAAAGGGGAGTCCGTCAAAACTGTTCGGCGAAGAGTATAGTGAGATAAAGAGTTTTTCGTTCTCCGACTTGCAAGACGAAGAATTTTTTGCCAAACAAGCCGAACTGGGAGACTATTTTACACTTTTAGAAAAATTAAAATCTTTAAACGATTACGTTTTATTTGCGAATATTCTGAATGGAAGAGAATATATATCCGACGCAATGATAGATATATATGAAAAGCATAGGTCGGATTTGGCACTATTGAAAAAATTTGTAAAAGATAATTATGACAAAAAGACGTATTATAACGTTTTCAGAAGTACGAAAGAAACCAACAACTAAGTAAATTATATCGGGTATAACGTTGCCAAAAGCAAAAAGAAAAACGTCGCCAAAGTAAAGGATATAAACGATTTTTACAAGTATTTGCGCAAAGAACTTGACAAGGAAGTCGCAGACCGAGAAACAAAAGCGAAAATATTCGGCGAGATGGACAATAAGACCTTTTTGCCGAAGATATTGAACGCCGACAACGGCTTGTTTCCGCACCAAATTAACGGCGTTGAGTTGGACAAGATACTTCAAAATCTTGAAAGAGATTATCCTTGTTTTGCCACCGACTCCGAATACGGCACTGAAACGGATAAAATCCGAGCCATATTCAACTTTAAAATTCCATACTACGTTGGGCCGTTAAACAATTATCACAGCGATAAAGGCGGTAACAGTTGGTTGGTAAGAAAATCAAGCGGAAGAATATTGCCGTGGAACTTTGAAGAAAAAGTCGATCTCGCAAGGAGCAACGAAAACTTTATGCGAAGAATGACTAACAAATGCTCATATCTCCATGCCGAAGACGTTTTGCCTAAATATTCGATATTGTATCAAAAATTTAACGTTTTAAATCAATTAAACAAATTAAAAATAGACGAAAGACCGATATCGGTAGAATTAAAGCAAAAGATATTTGACGGGCTGTATCTTAAACAGAAACGCGTAACTGAAAAAGACATAAAACGCTTTTTGGTTTATTCGGGACAAATAACGAAAGACGAGTTGAAGACCGTGATTATAGGCGGCACGAACGGTGATTATTCGTTTTCAATGAGCAGTTATGTGACTTTGCAAAATATTTTCGGAGATTTGTCTTTACTTCCTGAAAAAATGCTTGAAGACATCATATTATGGCACACCCTCAATACCGACAAGACCGTAGTTGAAAATCTCATATTGCAGCATTACGGTGACGTTGAGATCGTTAAAAACAATATTAAAATTTTAAAAGGTTTAACCGGTTTTAAGGATTTCGGCAGGCTTTCAAAGAAATTCTTACAGGACATTTACGGTGGAGTCGACGAAGTAACGGGTGAACTTTATACGATAATAGGCGAACTTTACAACACTAACAAAAACCTGAACGAAATTATTTTCGACGAAAAATATTCGTTCGATAGCGCAATAAAAGCGGAAAATATTGAAGAAAGTTCCGAAGTGGTTTATAAAGACGTAGAAGACTTATATGTATCGCCCGAGGCTCGTCGAGGGATATGGCAGGCAATGCAAATGGTAGACGAGTATGTGAACGCCGTCGGCAAAGCGCCCGATAAGATTTTCGTAGAAGTTACGCGTGAAAACGAAGAAGAAAAGCAAACTAAAGATTCTCGAAAAAAGAGATTGCTTGAACTATATAAAGACGTAAAAGGTACTGTCAAAGAAATAGAAAAACTGACCGAAGAACTGAACAAAAAGTCCGATATGGATTTAAGGTCGGAAAGGCTGTATCTTTATTTTAATCAATTAGGTCGTTGCGCTTACAGCGGTGAAATAATACAATTAGACGAACTCTCGTCTAACTTATACGACGTTGACCATATAATTCCGCGTTCACTCAAAAAAGACGATAGCATTGAAAATAAAGTTCTTGTTAAGCGCGTAAAAAACGCGGAAAAAACCGATATATACCCTTTGCCGAGCGGCTTTTTAACTCCGAAAGCCAAAGAGATGCTCGAAGTATATAAGTCTAAACGTCTATTCAGCGACGAAAAGTATAAACGGATAACTCGCACCGCGCCTTTAACGCAGGAAGACTTTAACGGTTTTATAGCAAAACAATTAACCGTTACAAATCAAACTGTAAAATGCGTTGCTGAACTACTTGCTAAAAAATTTGCCGGTGAAAAGACTAAAATCGTTTATAGTAAAGCCAAGAACGTCAGCGACTTCAAAAACGAATTCGGATTTATCAAATGTCGTGAGACAAACGATCTGCACCACGCGCGAGACGCATATTTAAACGTAGTCGTCGGCAACGTTTATGATACAAGATTCGGTACTTACAAAGAATACGCTTATAAAAAAGACGACGGATATCGCTTGTATAACCTCAACAAACTGTTTGCAACCGATTTGTCGGGCGCATGGGATACGCGTTCGACGTTAGAAACCGTTAAGTCCGTTTACGCTAAAACAAGTATGGTGGTTACGCGGTATAATTACGTCAATAAAGGGAAATTTTATGAAATA
>CAMOXE010000162.1 GCA_946628865.1 uncultured Clostridia bacterium
ATTCGCAGAATGCTGCAGGGGTTGTTTATAATCGGTATCATAATAACGCTTTGTGCGGGTGCGGAAGGGATTGCTTTGATGCTTTTAGGTGTTTACGCCGGAATATGCGTAGTGTCGATTGTTATTGCAATCTTAGGCAGAATTGCCAGAGCAATTTTTGGTTTGGACAATAAGTGTAATGAGCGTTTAAGACAATACGGCTACGAAGAATGGGATTTTAATTAAATATTTAGATATGAAACGAATGAATAAAAATCTCACTTTACTATTAATAAAAACGGCATTTCTTATTATTCCTATATTGTTTATAGGAATAATGACATTAATGATATTTCTCAGTATAGGTCAGACTGTGGATATTGATGTGGGATTGATATTGGTTGTACCTATTATTCTAATTCTTCTATGTTGGATATTATCGGCAATTATTGCAATGATTTCTCATATGATGGGCTTTATGTATTGGGCTGTATGTTTTATACTGTGCTTAGTCGTATTGATAATAGGTTTAGCAAACGGCTATAGTATTCCATTAGAAACGGCTCGTTCTACTGATTCGTTTTTTACAAAACTTTTTGCAGAGAATCCCGCGTTTTCATGGCATTGCGCTTTGCTTATGCTGTTAATTCCGCGAATGGACGGTTATTGGGATACATATTTAAACACGGAAGTAACTATATATGAAAATGGTAGTGCGAATTTTAATTCATGGTTTAGTCATGAATATACTTCGGGGTCTGCTATAAAAATGGGTGTAATTGCTGTGATTACCTTAATAACGGCAATATTATATCGTATTAGCCCATTACTTGCAATTTTACCGTTTGTATTAGAAGGCGGTTTTTGTTATTTTATCGGGAAAGCAAGTTATAAAGAATTTTTAATTGATAATTAAGAGAAATTAAATAACAGAAAAATGGGTGGGAAATTTTCCCACCCCTTAAGTTTTAAAACGATTATATTTCGGTTTTTATTATCTCTGCGGCGGAAAAAATCTCGCCGCTTTTTAATTGCAACTCGCCACGGTCGCTTATCCCCGTAACTTCCGCGGAAAATTTCTCTTCCCCCCTCGTTAAGGTTACTTTTTTTCCGATAACGAGGCTTTTTTCTCGGTATTCGTCTATGTCGTATTCGCCGAGTAAATTGTATATAAGCGTAGCCGCAACCGTCTTTACGTCGAGTTCTTTATTCAAAATCTCTTTTGCCGAAATTGCAATGCTACGAAGTTCTTCGCATATCTCGTTGTTGATATTTATTCCAACACCTATCACGCTTTTCGTTATTTCTTCGCCCGAAACCGTATTCTCTATCAAAATTCCGCAAATCTTCTTGCCGCAGGCGTAAATGTCGTTCGGCCACTTGATTTCAGCGTTTATCCCGAACGCCGCAAGCGTTTTAACTACCGCAACCGCCGCAGAACACGTTATTTTAAAACCGTCCTTTGCGGCGCAAGGGTAGGGCTTAATAAGCGATAGATACACTCCGCCTTTTTCGGAGATAAACTTTCTGCCTTTAGTGCCTTTGCCGCCCGTCTGACGATCGGCAATAATCGCCGTAGGCTCATTAACGCGCTTTAACCTGAGCGCTTTTACTTGCGTGGAACTCAGTTTTCCGTATCTATAAATCTTCATCGTCGATACCGTCAATGGCGGACTTCGCCGTATCGTAGTCAAATCCTTTGGAAATCAAGTGTTTATAACACTTATATATATTCGCTTTGTCTTTCGTCTTGCCGCGCATGTACTTTTCCGCGATAGCCTTAGCCGCCTCTTCTTCTCCGTCAATTTCGGCGACGGCGGAAGAAATATCCGCGTCCTTAACGCCTTTACGCTTTAACTCCAACGCGATCAGCCGCTTGCCTTTCTTTGCGGAAGTGAATTTGGAATATGATTTCGCGTAAGCCTCGTCGTCGATATACCCGTAGCCGAGCATTTTTTCGATAACCGCGCTTACTACTTGGTCGGTGTAGCCTTTCGAGCGCAAATAGTCCTCTATCTGCTTTTGCGTCTTTTGCGAGGCGGAAATAAAATTCAGCGCTCTATCCAGCGCGCGCGACGTCTCGCTTTCGGCTTGCATTTCTGAAAGCCTGTTTTCGTCTATCATAACGCCCGCCCTCAAGCGGTTCCGCATTACCGTTTCGAGTTCGAGCGCGCAAAAATACTGCCCGTCCAAATAAATATTACAGCGCGTCGGATTTTTTATCTGCGCCTTTATTTCGGTTATGGTTTTCATTTCTCGTAATCAATAAATTCCTCGTTTAATCGACTTATGGGCAGGCTTTTTGCGAAATAATCGGTTATTTTACCTATAAAATCCAAGTCTGTCGGAGCGGCGACGCTAATTTTTACGCCCTCGCCGAACTCGGTTGATAAGACCTTGCATTTTATTCCCGAAATAAATTTAAGAAACGGATTATACGCGTCGTAAGAAACGTCCAAACGGTAAACGGCGGAAAGTATAAATTCGCTTATTCCGCTTGAAAGTACGACTTCGGAGGCGGAAGAGGAGTATGCTCTTACCAAGCCCCCGGCGCCGAGTTTGATTCCGCCGAAGTAACGGGTTACGACTATCGTCGTATTTATAAGCGACTTGTTTTTAATTACTTCGAGTATTGGTTGTCCCGCCGTGCCTTGAGGCTCGCCGTCGTCAGAAAACCGCGCTATAGCACCGTTTTCGACTATATACGCGTAACAGTTGTGCGTTGCGAACGGGTGAGATTTTCTTATTTTTGAAATAAACGCCTTCGCCTCGTCCTCTGCCTCGGTCGGCGCTGTGTAAGCGATAAATCTCGAACGCTCTATGACGATTTCGTTTGAAATCTCCTTTGAAACCGAAAAATAATTATTCATCGTCGCGTTTAATCGGGAACAAATTGTTCCTTTCGGGGTGCGTAAGGGCGCTAAGCACGTTTTCGCGTAGTTTCGGGTTGTCCTTTTCGAGATTTTTAATCGTGGTCTTGATATATTCGCGTTTGGTGTGTTTGTCCGCGGGGCAGGGGTTATGAATAATCGGTTTGTCTTTGCTGAATCCCATAATATCCTTTTCGCGGATATATATCATAGGTCTTATTACCGTAAGGTCGGTGCGTTCGAGTTTGGTTACGGGTTGAAAAACCGACGCCCTCGCCTCGTAAAACAGCGAGAGGAAAAACGTCTCTATAAGGTCGTCCGCGTGGTGTCCGAGCGCGATTTTATTGCAGCCCAAACGCTTGGCGGCGTTGTTTAAAGCGCCGCGGCGCATGTTCGCGCAAAGCGAACACGGGTTGCTCTCTTTCCGCGCGTCGAAAACTATCTTGCCTATCTCCGTCTTTTCGATTACGAATTCCACGCCGAGGCGAGAAAGTTCGTTTTTTACCGAGTCGACTTCGTTTTCGTCAAGCCCCAACCCCATATCGACCGTTATCGCGACGAGCGAAAAGTTTTCCGGGTAATAGCGTTTAAGAGAAGCAAGACCGTAAAGCAGCGAAATGCTGTCTTTTCCGCCCGAAAGTCCCACGGCGATTTTATCCCCCGCGCGTATCATATCGTAATCTTGTATCGCTCTGCGCATTAGCGAAGAGAGTTTTTGCAAATCCATAGTTCTCCGATTGACAAAAAAATATCTAAGTGTTATACTTTTTATGATATTATAATAATATATTTTCGTAAAAAAAACAAGTAATTTTATTATGGCGTTAAAATTAGGCGAAATCTTAATAGGAATATTCAAAAGCAAATATATAGCGGTGCTGTTCGTGTCGATGTTCCCGCTTATAGAGTTAAAGGGCGCTATACCTATCGGTATGAGCGAGGCGTTCGGCTTAAATCTTTTCGAGACCGCGGCGGTGGCGTATCTCGGCTCGACCGCGATAAGCGTGGCGCTGTTCTTTTTGCTTATTCCGATATTTAATCTGTTAAAGAAAATAAAACTTATAAAGCGCTTAGTCGAGAAAATCGAAAGCATGTTTAAGGCGAAAGCCGAAAAAGTCGCGGCGTCGGCAAGCGGATCGGCGGAGAAAGAGGCGAGGCTTATCAAGATGCGAAGTCTGTTCATCTTCGTCGCCGTGCCGTTCCCGATAACGGGTGTGTGGACTGGTACCGCCATCGCGGTGTTTTTGGGTATGAAATTCAAAGAAAGCGTATTGCCCATAGCGCTCGGCAACCTCGTCGCGGGAAGTATCATAACGCTTTTGACTTATTTCTTTAAAGACTACGTCGACTATATTATCTACGCGCTTTTGGCGTTGGCGGCAGTAATGCTCGCGATATTTATCGTAAAAATCGCGATTTCAAAACCTAAGGAGAACTAAGTGAACGAAAGTTTAGACGATAAAAAGAAAAAAATTGCGTTTTTGGACGGGATTATAAGAGAAAAATCCGACTCCGTAAGCGCGCTTGAACGCGAGGCGGCGGCTATCAGAAAGAAAAACGGCGCGTTCGCAAGCGCCGACCTCGACATTTCGCTCTACCGCGCAAATATGAAGATCTCTGCGGAGAAAAAGGCGATTTCCGACTGTAAACGCGAGAAAAAACGCTTAAAAGAAGAGTGCGCCGAGTTGCTTTTAAAAGATTACGCCGACCACCTCGCTTATAAGGACAGGGTAAAGATACGCGCCGCGCTTAGCGAGTTATACGACGGAAAAGCGAGTATAATTGACGAAACGCAAACCGAAGAATTCCTTGCCGTGTCAGCGGTCAAAACCGCGGACAAGCGTTTGGACGGTAAGATTTTCAGACTTGTCGCCGCCGGCGTCGTAACGAGCGTCGGCAAGGTCGTTAAACTCCCGAAAATAGAGGTTTACGAATACTTTGAAAACGCGAACGAAGGCGAAACTTATACGTTTGCCGCGCCCAAAGCGGTTACGATAACAAAGCGTAAAAAAGCGGGCGATGGCTACAGATTGAATTTCAAGTTTTTGCGCGATAACGCGCCTATATGCGGGTTTTTAGCGCTCGTCGCGTGTTTTGCGGTAAGCGCAAATCTTACTAAAGTCGCTTTATCGGCGTCGGCGCAAGACGGCGTTTACGCGCTTTCGCTTTTGACGGCGATTTCGCTTGCGGCGTATTTTCTGCTCAGTCTTAATTCCGCAACGTTTAAAAAAAGCGCTGTAACGGCGTTAATTTCGGGCGGAATAATTCTCGTCGCGTCGTTTATAAACTTTGACGCGAGAAAACTGATATTTCCATTGACCGTAGTCGTCGTGTCCGGCGTCTTTGCGTTTTCAGAGTCTAAAACCGCGAGCATTAAAAGCGCGGACGAAGTCTTTTTACCGCTCGGAATAATTTTCGGCGGCGGAATAGGCAACGTTTTCGGCGTGATTTACGATCTGTCGGGAGTTGCGGAGAGAATATGGCTTATCTCGGCAATCGCGATAATCGGCGTGGCAGGCGCGTTTTCGGCGGCTTTTTCAATGCTGAAACGCCGCGAGCAAATCGGCGCGTCGGACTTTTTCGAGGCGTTTTCGGCGGCGGTGTTTATCGGCTTGGGCTTTAAAATCGGATTTAATTTTATAGGTATATCCGCCTGCGTTTTAGGACTGGTGTTCGCTGCGGCGGAGATAATAAGGCTTTTAACTAAGAACTCATGAAGATACTTTTTACTGACTTTGACGGGACTTTGGCGACCGACGACAAAAAAATATCCGCTAAAGACTTTTCGGCGCTTAAAGTTTTGCACGACAACGGCGTCAAAATCGTGCTTTCGACGGGGCGCATGACGGCGTCTGCAAAGCAACTTTTAAAACTTTTTCCGTGCGACGTGTATCTGGCGACTTTTAACGGCGGCGAGATAATCGATATTGACGGAAATATGATTGAGCGCAACGCTTTAGCGCCGATAGCCGCCGCGAAGATAGTCGCCTACGCCAAGAAACAAGGGCTTTTTTGCCAGATTTATTCCGACGAAGTCGTTTCGGAAGAGTTGACCGACTATACCAAAAGTTACGGCAAGTTGGTCGGCTGCGGCGTGAGGGCAAGCGACGGGGATCTTGCGGAATACATATTGAAAAACGACTTTATAACGACTAAAGTTCAAATCTGCGATTTCAGCGGAAATATCGAGGAAAGTTTTAAAAAACTCATAGAAGAGTTCGGCGACGAATTCGAGTACGTCAGGGTTGAAAAATATTGGATAAACGTTTCGCCTAAGGGTATAAATAAGGGCTACGCCTTAGAGCGGGTTTGTAAGTATTTGGGAATATCTACAGTAGACGCGGTGGCGATCGGCGACGACAATAACGATATTTCCATGATAAAAAAGGCGGGGATAGGCGTTGCGGTAAGTAACGCGACCGACGGTGCGCGCCTTGCGGCGGATATGGTTACGAAAAGCGCCAACGGCGGCGCGATAGCGGAAATTACCGAAAAGATTTTCGGATTTCATATACGATAGAAAAAGGAGGTTGGACTTATGAAGAAGGTATTATCGTTGATAGTAGTTGTCTTGGCGGCGGCGATCATGGCGGCGTGCAGTCTTACGGTAGACGTAAGCACTACCGCTACGGTTAAAAGTACGGATGGCGTCGTTGCAATCAAGGTAGAAGAGGCGGCCGAAAACGCGAAAATCATACACCCTATGGGTAAACTTAAAGCGGCGGGCGAACTCGACTATACCATAAGCGGCGGTTTCGTCGGCGAGATAAACGGCAAAGCCGGCGCGGCGGACTATTCGTCGTTCTGGGCTTTGTACACTTCGGACGCGGAATATTCAAACG
>CAMOXE010000163.1 GCA_946628865.1 uncultured Clostridia bacterium
GCGCTTGCCGAAAAAAGTTTACTTTAAATCAATTGCAATATCGGTATTTCGTCGGGTTTATTTTTTCATCAAGAGGGTAAGCGCCGCCATTTCGATTTCGGGAAGAGCGAGCGCCTCGTCGAGCGCGTAGAAATTCGGGTTATCAATAAGCGTTTCCGTAATTCCGACGCCGGCGGAAACCGGCAAAGCGTGGAAGATAGCCGCGCCGTAGCAAGCGGCGTAAGCGTTTTCGTTTAAAACGAACTTTTCGCCGAGCGAATCGTCGGAAACGAACACCGCGTCAACGCCTTTTAACCCCGAGCACATATCTTCGCAGACATCGGCTTCGCCGAACTGCCGACAGAAATTGATTAGTTTTTCGCTCGCAAGTTCTTTTGGGCAGATAAAGCGAATATCGAAACCGCAAATGGCGAACGCGTATGCGAAACTGTCCGCGTATGCGTTCGGGTCGCCTATCATGGCAATAGTCGCGTTCCCGAGTCTGCCGCGTTTGCGCCAAAAAGTGAGCAGGGCGGAGAGCGCCTCGCAGGGTCCGCACTTGCCGTTGGCGTTTATCACGGGGAGATTGGAAAGTTTTTCCAAACTCAATGCGTCGTTAGGTTCGGAGGTCTGAACGACGAGCGCGTTTACGCCGTATCCTACGATAGCGGCAACGCTGAGCGGGTCGGCAACGAGCGATTCTATCTCGCTGCCGCTCATCGAGCAGACGACTGCCTTTCCCGACAGCGCCGATACCGCCGATTCAAAGGCAATTCGCTGACTTAATTGTCCGTTTTTAGCGATGAGCGCTATTTTTTTATTCTTAAGAAACGACGGTTTTTCCCCGACGGAAATAGCCTTTGCGATGTTTTCCGCCAAAGAGAGTATTTCGAATATTTCCTCTTCCGAGTAAGCGGAAAGTGAAATCAAGTGGTTTTTACCGATTTTGCCTATAGGCGAGTATTTGTTGATATCCATAGTGAGATTATAGCAATTTTTCATGCGTAATGCAACCTTTTTATGCAAAATGTACAAATTTTATAAAACAACGCCGAAAAATTTGTGAGAAATGCCATTGTGAAAAGAGGCTAAATGGTATATAATATATATGTAAATTGATTGGAGGTAAATGATATGGCAAGTCTTTTATTGAAAGACATTTATAAAGTTTATCCGTCCGGTGTAACCGCGGTAACCGACTTCACGCTCGATATCGAAGATAAAGAGTTCATCGTATTCGTAGGTCCGTCCGGTTGCGGAAAGTCCACCACGCTCCGTATGATAGCGGGACTTGAAGAGATTTCCGACGGCGAACTTTATATCGACGGCAAACTTGTGAACAACGTTCAGCCTAAAGACAGAGATATAGCGATGGTTTTCCAAAATTACGCGCTTTATCCGCACATGACTGTGTACGACAATATGGCTTTCGGTCTTAAACTCCGTAAAAAGCCGAAGGCAGAAATAGACGAAAAAGTCAAAGAGGCTGCGAGGATCCTCGGCTTAGAGCCGTATCTTACGAGAAAGCCGAAGGCGCTTTCCGGCGGTCAAAGACAGAGAGTCGCGCTCGGAAGAGCTATAGTAAGAGAACCGAAGGTATTCCTTTTGGACGAGCCGCTTTCCAACCTCGACGCGAAACTTCGCGCGCAGATGAGAACGGAGATCACCAAACTTCACCACAGACTTGCGACTACTTTCATATACGTTACGCACGACCAGGTCGAGGCAATGACGATGGGAACGAGAATAGTCGTAATGAAAGACGGATATATCCAACAAGTCGACGCACCGCAGATGCTTTACGATTATCCTGCAAACCTTTTCGTAGCGGGCTTTATCGGAACTCCGCAGATGAACTTCTTCGACGCGGTTTTGATCAAAGACGCAGACGGCAAGGTGTACGTTGAGTTCGAGGGCAGAAAAGTTTTACTTCCGAAAGCGAAGTCCGACAAGATAATCAATCCGGAAGAATATCTCAACACCGGCAAGCCGGTAGTATTCGGCGTAAGGCCCGAGGACCTTCACGACGAAGAGAGTTTCATAAACAATTCCAAAGACACCGTTATCGACGTAAGGGTTGACGTTGTCGAAAAACTCGGTGCGGAAACGCTTTTGTACTGCGTGTTCAACAATAAAGAGGACGAGGACGAGCAGGACGGCAAAGTCAAGAGTTTAGTTGAAAACGTAACTCAACTCATTGCGAAAGTCGACTCGCGTACCACTACGCAGAGAGATCAAAACATAAACCTTGCAATCGACATAATGCACAGCCATTTGTTCGACAAGGAGACCGAACTTACGATCTTAGACGGCGAAGGCACGAAGGCTTACGTTCCGGTAAAGGAACTCGAGCGTCGCGCCAAAGAGGCTGAAGAACTTGCTCTTCACCCCGAACTTGCCGAGAAGAAAGCGAAAAAGGCGAAAAAAAATAAGTAATTTTCGATATGAAACGACCGCTTGAATAAAACGGTCGTTTTTTTTGCTCAAGTTTTTGACATATTCGGTAAAAAGTATTATAATATTGATTATGAGTAAGAAAGAAGAAAAACCTATTGAACGAGAAAACCTTGCGGAAGAAAAGCACACCGCAAAATTTTATCCCGACGTGGAGTTTAACAAGCGCGAACGCCGCAAAACCCTTATTTACGGTGCGGTGCTGATATTTATGCTCGGCGGCATGGGCGTAGTGATGTTTTTGGGCGGCGAGACGTTTTCGCTGCTCTCCGGCGCGATAATGCTCGCGTTTTTGGTGTTCGGTATCGCCATGATCCCGAGCGGATTCAAGCAATACCCCGTAAAGCACGAGCCGATAATAGAAGTGGGCGAGAAAGAGATAGTCGTCAACGGCAAAACCGTGAAGATAAGCGACGTTTATGAAGTAAGGCTTACGATAACGCTTTCGCCCGTAGGCAACAAAGCGGAAAACGAGAAGTTTTTGGACGAGATCGCCGCTGCCGAGCCTGAAAAAAACATGACGGCTAACGTCGACATCACTACTAAAACGCCCGTAGACCCGAAGAGTAAAGACAGAACGCTGTATACGACGGTTGCAAACTCTTACGAGGCGCTTTTAGCGCTCTACAAGGCGGGTTGCAAGCATTATAAAATAATATACTCCATGAAGAAACTGACGCGCCTTTCCACTTATAACTTAGGCGAAACGGTAATGGAAAACGGCTTAAAACTCTCGCAAATTTCAAAAAAGGACAGGAAAAAGCAGTTATACTGAAATGTTTATAGACCCACACGTTCACTCAAAAGAAATAAGTCGCTGTTCGGAGATATCCGTAGAGGAACTCATCGACGCCAAAAAGGCTGCCGGTTATGACGGCGCGATACTGACTAATCATTGGCAGGCGTGGTATTATTCGCCGGAGAATTTAAAGGACTTTTTAAAAGAATTCGTAAGCGCTTACGAGCGCGGCAAGAAATACGCCGACGAGCGCGGTTTCACGCTTATGTTCGGCGTGGAAGTGACCATAAACGACCCGTCGTACTCTGACTGGCTCTTGTACGGTATGACCGAAGAAAAGTTGCTGTCCGCTCCCGACCTTCCGCGGTTTAATCAAGTGCAATTATATGATTATTGCCATAAAAACGACGTGTTTTTAGTTCAGGCGCACCCGTACAGAACCCCCATCGTTCCGCTCGACCCTGCGTATATGGACGGAGTTGAAATAAACTGTCACCCCAACCACGGCGATTTGGCGCGGCGCGAGAAAGTCGAGGCGTTTGCCGCAAAGCACGCTCTTGTGCTTACTTGCGGCGTGGATTATCACGCTAAAACGATGGACATCGAGGCGGGTATGATAGTTCCCGACGATATAAAGACCGCGGTGGATTTCGCTAAGCATTTACGGCTCGGCGTTACGACTATAAAAATCCGCGACGAGATCGTAAAATACGAAAAATAAGTTAAAAATATCAAAATCGCGTAAAAAAAATTGACTTAAAGGAAATATTTATATATAATATATAAGGTTTATGACTTTGTAAAAAAATAATAAAATTTTTTGGAGGATAATAAAATGGCAAATGTAGTAAAAGTCGGAATTAACGGCTTTGGAAGAATCGGCCGTCTTGCTTTCAGACAGATGTTTGACGCAGAGGGCTATGAAGTAGTCGCGATCAACGACCTTACCGACGCAAAGATGCTCGCTCATCTTCTTAAATACGATTCCGCGCAAGGAAGATACAAGTATGCCGACGAAGTTTCGAGCGAGGTTTACGAAGGCGCGGGCGACAGAGCGCCTAAGGGTGCGGTCATCGTAAAGGGCAAGAAAATCGAAATCTATGCCGAAAAAGACGCCAAGAACATTCCTTGGGGCGAACTCGGAGTAGACGTCGTTTTGGAATGCACGGGTTTCTATACTTCTAAGGATAAAGCCCAGGCGCACATCGACGCAGGCGCGAAGAAAGTAGTTATCTCCGCTCCCGCAGGCAACGACCTCAAGACGATAGTATTCAGCGTAAACGAGAACACTCTTACCGCTGACGACAAGATCATTTCCGCGGCGTCCTGCACGACCAACTGTCTTGCACCGATGGCGGCGACTCTCAACAAACTCGCCGAGATAAAGAGCGGTATAATGACTACCGTTCACGCGTTTACGGGCGACCAGATGGTACTTGACGGACCTCACCGCAAAGGCGATTTAAGAAGAGCGAGAGCGGCTGCTGTCAATATCGTTCCCAACTCCACCGGCGCGGCAAAGGCTATAGGTCTTGTTATTCCCGAACTCAACGGCAAACTTATCGGTTCCGCTCAAAGAGTTCCCGTTCCGACCGGTTCTACCACTATTTTGGTTGCGGTATGCAAGGGCAACGTAACTAAAGAGGCTATCAACGCCGCTATGAAAGCCGCTTCGAGCGCTTCGTTCGGCTACACCGAAGAGCAACTCGTTTCCTCGGATATAATCGGCATCACTTACGGCTCGTTATTCGACGCTACGCAAACTATGGTTAAGTATATGCCCGAAACCGACGAAACTCAAGTTCAAGTCGTATCGTGGTACGATAACGAAAATTCTTACACTTCGCAGATGGTAAGAACTATTAAATATTTCGCTAATATTTAACGGTATCGCCTTTGAAACTCCGTTCGATTCCACGCGGCAAGTAAGCCGTTTGTAAAAACGTAAGCGCGGGTGCGCGGTTTTACCTATCCCCGCATATCCGTATTTATAGTGGCAGAAGATCGATAAAGGCTGTAAACAAACTCACACCTCGCTTTCGCGTGGTGTGAGTTTATTTGAAAATTATTGATTTAAACCGATTGCTTAGCCGAGTGTGAATAGGTTGAACTTGCCGCAAAACGCGCCTTTTTCGTTCATCTTCCTCGTAGTACGGCAGTACGACTTCGTCATCTTCTCGAAAAATCCATCGAAAATACGCCGTTTTGCGGTGCAAGCAATTCCGAAAGGTTTACGGCGAGGATAGACGAGGCAAAATCCGCA
>CAMOXE010000164.1 GCA_946628865.1 uncultured Clostridia bacterium
AGAAAATTGCTGTCGTATTGCGAGGTGTCGCTGTTTTTCGACAACACGAACAGGATATTCAAAGACCTCGACTATAACGAGGTGCAGTTTACGCGTAAACTGTTCCGTTCGGGAGAGAGCGAGTATTATATCAACAAAAAGCCGGCGAGGCTTAGGGATATAATCAATCTGTTGCACGAATGCGGCGTGAGCAAAGAGGGCTACACGATAATCGGTCAAGGCAAGGTATCGGAGATACTTTCGTCAAAGCCCGAGGACAGACGCGCGATTTTTGAAGAGGCGGTAGGCATAGCGAAAACCAAGGCGCAAAGGCTGGAGACCTCGCGTAAACTCGAAAGGACGCGTGACAATATCGTGAGGATAGAGGACATAACCAAGGAAGTTGAACGTCAGTTAGAGCCGCTCGGCAAACAAGCGGAAAAGGCGAGGACGTTCAGAGCGCTTTCCGAGGAACTTAAGTATCACGAGATAAACACCTATCTTTATAAACACGCAACGGCGGCGACGACGAAAGAGAAGATAAACTTGCGTATAAAGGGAATAACCGAGGAGACCGAGCAGAGAAATCGCGAACTCGACGCGGTTATAAAGGCGTACAACGCCCATCAACGCGAGATATCTTCCGCCGACGAAAACATCAGGCAGTTAAACGAAGAACTTATCGAAAAGACTCAGGCGTTCGAGCGACAATCGGGAACGGCAAAAGTCTACGGCGAGAAAATTTCTTTTTTCAGGAGCGAGATAAAGCGCCTTGAGAGCGAGATAGAGGACGCCAAAGCCAAACGTCTGTCGTATGACGAAAAAATTCGCTCGAACGATTTAAAGGCGGCGGATTACAGAGCGGAGAGCGAGAAGATAGACGCCCGCTTAGCGGATATAAACGCCGAACTCGTGAAAGTTATCACCGCGATAACCGAAGAAGAGCGAAAAGCCGAAAGCGCGCACCGAGCGATAATCAAAAGCGTAGAATCGCTTGCCGAACTCAAAGAGAACAAGGGCGCGTTGTTTTCGGAAAAGAACCTCATATCCGAACAGCAGCAAGGCAATTTCGAGAAAGTAAAATCTCTTACGGACAAACTTTTCGCGCTTAAAAACGAGAGCGCTATAGACTCCGCGGAACTTTCCAAACTCGAAAAGACCGCGCAGATGACCAAAAACGACATCAAAGACAAAGAGGACGACGCCGCTTCCGTAAACGCGCTGCTTACCGATACCAACAATCGCATATACGCGCTTTCATCCGCGATTTCGGCGCTCGAAGCGAACAAGCGTGTGTACGTCAATTTAAAAGAGAGTTTCGACGGCTATCCTTACGCCGTAAAGCGGCTTATGCAGGCGGCGAAAGACAGTCCGGAAGTCAAGTCGAGGGTAAAAGGCGTAGTGGCGAACGTGATAAAGACGGACGCCAAATACGACGTCGCGATAGAAACCTGTCTCGGCGGAGCAATGCAGAATATCGTTACGGCAAACCCCGACGACGCGCAGTATCTTATCCAGTACTTAAAGCGTATCGAGGGCGGCAGAGTAACGTGTTTGCCGGTATCGTCGGTAAAGCCGAGATACGAACTCCCCGAAACCCGCCGCGCGCTTTCCGAGCCCGGCGCGCTCGGTCTTGCGAACGAACTCGTTTCTTACGACCCGTATTTTGAAAGCGTCGTAAAAAACCTTCTCGGCAACACTTTGATAGCCGGCACGCCGATAAACGGCTTAAACATAGCGAAAAAATACAGATTTGCGTTTAAGATAGTAACGCTCGACGGCGATTTGTATTCGCCCACCGGCTCGTTGACGGGCGGCTCGCGCAAACAAAACTCTTCAAACCTTCTTTCCACCGACAGAAAGATAGAAGAGATAACCGCGGAACTCGAGCAGAAAACGAGCGAACTCGAAAAATTAAAGGCGAGAAAGACTCAACTCGAGGCTCAGATGACGGATTCCCGCCGCGAGGTTGAAACGCTCAACGCATATTTGCAGGACAGCAAGTTAAAGTCGAGCGCGCTTCGCGAGAAGATAACCGCGCTCGAGATACAGATAGCGGACATCGAACGCGAGATAGAAAACAACAAGGACGTCATCGCGCTCATCAACACCAGACTTTCGGAGATAGACAAGGCGTATTCGGATATCGAAAGCGGCGACGTGGCTTTAAACAAACAGCGCGAAAGCGCCGCGACGGACGCCGAGGCGCAACAGAGCCGCAACGACGAGTACAAAAAACGCAGAGACGAACTCGTTGACGAGAACACCGCTTTGCAGTCGAAGTCGGCGTTTATAAGTTCCGAAATAAGGTCTTTGACGGAAGAAAACGCGCGGCTTAAATCCGAGATAGACGCGCTTGTCGCGCTCGAAGAGAAAAACCTCAAAAATATCGACAGCGACAACGTCATGATAAACAATCTCTCCGCGGAAGTCGAAAAAGTAGCGTTTTCGCAAGCGGAGCAAGAATATCTCTCGTCGCTGCGCGAAAAGCGTTTGGAGTGCGAAAACCGCAAGGCGGCGCTCGGCGAAGAAGTCAAGCAGGACATGCTTAAAAGAGATATGCTCCAAGCCGAACTCGACAAACTCAGCAATAAAAAGTATTCGGAAGAAGTCGCGCTCTCGCGCGTGGACTCCGAACTCGAATATCTTCAGCAACGCGTTTACGAGGAATACGAAGTTACCTACGAAACCGCTTTGCCGCTTAAAGACGAGGCTTACGACATAAGCGTTTCTTCCACCGAGATAAACTCCATAAAGAAGAAGATAAACGCGCTCGGCACCATCAATCCGAACGCCATTGACGACTTTGCGGAACTGAACGAGCGCTACACGGATATGGTTACCCAGCGCGACGACCTCTTGAAAGCCGAAGAGAATTTAAAGACCGTCATAAAACAACTCACCGAAGAGATGAGCGATATATTCGACAAGGGCTTTACTACGATAAGGCAGAACTTCACTCGGATATTCAAAGAACTTTTCGGCGGCGGAACTGCGGACTTGATACTCGAAAAAGGCGAAACGGACGATCCGCTCGAGCAGGGCATAGAAATAGTCGCCGAGCCGCCGGGGAAGAAACTCCAGAAAATTTCGTTGTTATCCGGCGGCGAGATGTCGCTTACGGCGATCGCGATACTGTTCGCGATACTCCGTCTCCGTCCGATGCCGTTCGTCGTTCTCGACGAGATAGAGGCGGCGCTCGACGACGCGAACGTCGAAAGATTTGCGAGGTATTTGAAGAACTTCTCCAAAGAAACGCAGTTTATAGTAATAACGCACAAAAAAGTTACCATGGAACTCGGCGACGCGCTTTACGGCGTTACCATGCAGGAAAAAGGCGTATCGAAGATAGTATCCGTCAAACTCGCGGACGTAGTCGATACTTTAGGGGCTTAAAAAATGGGAATATTCAGTAAACTTTTTTCCGCGCTTAAAAAGACGAAAGACGGCATCGGCGAAAAGATGCGTTTGCTGTTTTTAAAGGATAAAATAGGCGAGGACTTTTACGAGGAACTCGAAGAACTCTTGATTTCTTCGGATATTTCCGCCGCCACGGCGATGGAGATAGTCGATAATCTTCGCGACAAGATGATCGACGAAAAGGTCAAGGATAAAAACTACGTCGTAGAGCGGCTCAAAGAAGAGATAGTCGCGTGTCTCGACATGGCGGAAGACATCGAGATAGACTATCCCGCCGTGATAATGGTAATCGGCGTAAACGGCGTAGGAAAGACTACTACGATAGGCAAACTTGCAAACTATTTCGTCCGTAGCGGCAAGAGCGTAACGATCGCCGCGGCGGACACTTTCCGCGCGGCGGCGTCCGATCAGTTAAAGGTGTGGGCTGAACGCGCGAAAGTGAGGATAATTTCGAGCGAAGAGGGTAGCGATCCGTCGGCTGTTGTATTCGACGCAATATCTTCCGCTAAAGCGAAAAAGACTGACGTACTCATAATAGACACGGCGGGCAGACTTCACACCAAGTCGAATTTAATGGAAGAACTGAAGAAGATGAGCCGTGTAGTTGAAAAGGAATATCCGACGGCGGAGTTTTACAAGTTTATCGCGCTCGACGCGACCACGGGTCAGAACGCCGTATCGCAAGTAAAGGTATTCGACGAGGCGGTCGGGCTTGACGGAATAATACTTACTAAACTCGACGGCACGGCGAAAGGCGGATTCGTGGTATCGCTTTGCAACGAAATGCAAGTGCCGGTGGTATTTGTCGGCACGGGCGAGGGGCTTGAAGATATAGAGACGTTTGACAAAGAGCAATTTGCCGACGGTATTTTATAATAAAGATAAAGCAAATAATAAATCGGGGGCTTGTCTGCTAAAAGCAGACAAGCCCCCGATTTGTTTTAAATAACATATTGTTGTTTGAAAAATTAAATATCGGCTCTGCCGAGGAGATAATCTATTGATACGTCGAAGATGTCGGCTATTTTAACTAAAACCTCTTGTTTAGGCTCTGATGTGCCGTTTTCATAGCGGATATAAGACGGTTGAGTAATACCGAGTTTTTCCGCCATTTGCCTTTGCGTCAATTTGTTTAATTTTCTTAGTTCCGTAATATTTTTTTCAAAAACTTTCATATTTACGTTGACAATTATAACAAATTGCTATATAATATATACTAAATTATAGCAGTACGCTATCACGCGCATACGTTTTTTTCTTATTTAATGATAGACCTC
>CAMOXE010000165.1 GCA_946628865.1 uncultured Clostridia bacterium
AAAAAACTTTTTCAAAGCACATAGCGTACTTTGACTATTGTAAAATAACTACAGATTACAGAGAAAAGTGTTCGGTTAGGCGTATAAAACAATGCTTATTAAAAATTTTTTAAAAAATTTTTAAAATAATCTTGACATAAGGGATTTTATCCTTTATAATATCAGCACAAAGTTTTGCGTCGAAAGACGTAGATCGGATAGAATATTCGGTCAAAAATCTGAAAACGGTACCCGAGCAGTAACTTGGCTGCGATGATGGGAGAAGAGTTGATACGTTTTATTTGCGACGATGCGGACGCATTTACTGCTCCGTGAGCGAATAGCGTTAAGACCACTGGTTACAAAAATAACTGCATAGTTATCCGAGGAGATACTGTCTATCTCCTTATCCCTTAGCGATGGTCAAAATGCGTCGTTAAGGAGTTGTAGGCATACCGTTTTTGGGACGAAAAGCACAAATAACAGTCCATAGAAGGTTTGCTTCTGTGGACTGTTTTTATCCTTAAAACGGCATTTAAGTGAGGTGAAATGTCAAAATCAATATGCGCTTGTAGTGTTTAAGCAATGGAAATAAAATGACGTATCTTGCAGTAAAAGCGTTAAGAAAAACATAAAAAACTACAAGCAAAGCACAAGTAAAAGGCAAGCAAAAGGTAAGCAAAGGAAATGTGAAAGTGAGTTAAAAAAGGGAAAATCTCAGGCAGGATAAGAAAAGTGAGTTAAACTTCACTTTTGATTGTTTTTTCAAGCGGGATACCCGCCTTGCTTAAAAGTCTAAATATTAGATTGTAGCTCCACTTTTCGGGTGTAAAATTTTTTAAAACAGCTTGACATTAGGACAAAAAAAGAGTGTCGTATTAATACTCGCAGCAGTAAATCTCTATCGCCAAAACGTTGCCGAGCGGTAGACGAAACAAAAAGATATGAGCATACGCTCAAATATAAATAAGGGAGGAAAAGTTTAGTGGGATTTAGGTTCTACTGCGATAAAAGATTTATTTGCGAAACTATTATAAGGACGTAAGTCCGAATAATTACGGTTGAGCGATAACACTTTAATAAAGGAAATAACAAATGCCGATTCCGACGTCGCGCAAAAGATATTAAGCGCCCTGAGGCAACAAAACGATTTATATTCGGCGCTATTGCAAAAGGTCGGGTCAACGCCTTCTACGGAAGGGAACGAGGAAAAGAAAATCAAATCAAGCAGGTTTAATTTTACGAAAAAGGAGATTAAACTAATGCCAAGATTAAAAGATTTTCATATAAGAATAAAGAACGACAAATATTATGAGATAAGATACCGCAAGCACGGCTATAACGTAAGTTTTTCAAGTACGGATTTTGAAAAGGCAAAACAAAAGGCTTTTGCGTGGCTGTCCGCTTTTGAACACGAGATTTATGCCGGATACAAATTTACGGTTTTATCAAAAACGGAGGACGACGATTTCTTTTTTAATAAGCAAATGCCGTTTAAAACTTTTGCCGATAACTATTTAAATACAATTAAGAAAAAATCGGTAAAAGAAAACACTTTTAAGGATTTGATAAATAAGTATAAAAACAATATTGAGCCTATTTACGGCAAAATGCCGATATGCAAAATACGCCCGTATTTTATTCAAAGTCATATGGATAAACTCCACGACAAAACGCCGAGACTTTGCGAAACCGTAAAAGGACTTTTGAATAATATATTCGGATATGCTGTAGATAACGGAATACTGAAAATAAATCCTATGAAATCCGTATTCGTTCAAAAGCACGAAAGGCAGGTTGGTCAAGCGCTTACTTACGAAGAAGAGAAGAGGTTTATAGAAGCCATAAAAGGTAACAGACACGAATTCGTATATTTAAAAATGCTTTACAGCGGTGTCCGTCCGTGTGAAATAAACTTTGTTGCCGAGGATAAAGAGAATAACGTCATATCGGTAAAAAACGGAAAATTAAAGTCTTATCAAAAAGAAAAATACCGGATAATACCGATATTTCCTCTTTATAAACCGTATGCGGATATTAAGTGCGAACGAGTAAATACGGAAAAACTGTCAAACGAGTTCAGAACGCTTTGCCCGAATCACGCACTAAAAGATTTGCGTCATACGTTTACCTCGCGCGCAAGGGAGTGCGGGATAGATAATGAACTTGTCGCCGTCTGGACAGGGCACAGTTTAGGAAACATAACTTCAAGAGTTTATACGCATTTCTCGGATGCTTTTCAGCAAAGAGAAGCGAAGAAACTGACGTATAAAGTTTAAAATTTTCCCCAAAATTTCCCCCAAAAGTCGATTTTAGACAAAAGAAAAACACAATATGTTGTGTTTTACGATAAATAAACAATGCAACATATTGTGTTTATGGTGGAGATAAAGGGACTCGAACCCTCGGCCTATGCGTTGCGAACGCATCGCTCTACCAACTGAGCCATATCCCCATCCGTTTTTTGCCTTTGTATTATATCACTATTTTTTCTTTTTTGCAACAGTTTTTACGCATACTTTTCAATTTTTATTAAATTATTTTTATTTCAAAGTCGCCGATGTTTTTCTTGGCGATTATTTTATATATTTCGTTTGCGTATAGGTCTTTTTTTAAACATTCTTCGGCTACGCCGCTTAAATCCGCGGCGTCGCTGCGCCTGGTTATCACCTCGTATTCGGAGTTCTTCGAGATATAGGGGAGTATTTCCGCGTTTCCTTTTCTCACAGCCAATACCCTTAAGTATAATTTATTTTTTAAACATCTCCTTATAAACGCGTCGTCGGTTTCCAACAAATTCGATAATAAAATTCTCGAAATTCTGCTGAAAGTATATCGTTTGGTCTTTAACTTGTCTTTTAATTCTCCAAGCGTTAAACTCGTTTTCGCCAGCGCCTTTATTCTGTTTTCCAAGCCTTCGGAACAGTCGGTTATCTTTCTCAAATCCGACTTTGCGGTCGATAGCGCTTTATACAATATAATGTCGTCGCCGCAGGGCAGGGTTTTAGGTAAAGTTTCGTATACGAATTTCGGTACCGCGGCTTTCACTTTCCGAAGTTGTCCGTCGTTTATGGCGGTTCGGACGGCGAGCGCCGACGGCGATTTTGTAAGTTTCGTATCGTTATAATCCGAGCCGTCGCGCAAAATGGGGTAAAGTTCAATGTCCGATTTCGATGAAATGACGGCTTTGGCGTATTCTATAGCCAAAATGTTGTTCGGACTGTTTAAAAGTTCGAAGTCGAAACCGTCGATATTCATTTTTTTCAGCGCGTTTACCTTTGCCTTTATATACGACACTCCGCCGCGAAGTTCTTCCTTTAGAAGAGATTTAAATTCTTTAGTCTCGTTTAAAAGCGCTTTGGCGGTGGATAGAAGTTTAGCCTTTTCCGCGCTTTCGGTGCCGAAACACAATACTTTGTCGCCGTGGACCGAGTTTATGAGTTTTATCGCGCCTTGCGCAAAGATTTCCGCAGGGGCAACGGCAAACGCCGCGGGAAGTTCGATTACCATATCCGCTCCCGCTTTGATCGCGTGTTCGGCGCGGGTATACTTATCCAGAACGGCGACTTCGCCGCGCTGAGTGAAGTTGCCGCTCATAATTATTACGATTGCGTCCGGTTTGATTTCGCGCCTTATAATATCGAGATGTTTTAAATGTCCGTTGTGAAACGGATTGTACTCACACACGGCAAAACATATTTTCAAAATAAACTCCTTTGATTGATTAAACGTTTGATATTTAGAAAAAATTGTTGTATAATTATTTTAAACCATAAATGATTTTTTATCAATCGTTTTAAAGCATAAAGGAGAAAAAATGTCAAAAGTACTCGATAACATCAAGAAAAGAGCCGCAGCGCTCGGCAAGAATATCGTCCTCCCGGAGGGCGAAGATAAAAGGGTGGTAGAGGCTGCCGCCGTCGCGACTAAAGAGGGCGTTGCCAAGATCACTCTTCTCGGAAACCCGGAAGAGATTAAAAAAGCGAACCCGTCGGTAGACCTTACGGGGGTAACCGTAATCGATCCGTTGACTTACGAAAAGACGGATGAATACGCCGAACTTCTATACGAACTTCGCAAGGAAAAGGGTATGACCAGAGAACTTGCGGCTGAGACCGTGCGTAAAGATTATACCATGTACGGCGCGCTTATGCTTAAAGTTGGCGACGTTGACGGAATGGTATCCGGCGCTTGCCACTCTACGGCAAACACACTTCGTCCGGGACTTCAGGTAATAAAGACGGCGAAAGGTACGCCTATCGTATCGGCATACTTTTTGATGATAGCGCCTGAGGGCGGAAACAAATACTGCGAGGACGGCTGTTACATTTACGCCGACTCCGGTCTTAACCAGAACCCGACGAGCGAGCAACTCGCTTTCATCGCTCAGTCCTCCGCTAAAAGCGCGATAGCAATAGCGGGAATAGAGCCGCGAATCGCGTTTATATCGCATTCGACGAAAGGCTCGGCTAAACACGCGGACGTGGACAAGGTTACCGAGGCGGTAGCGAAATTCCACGAAATCGCTCCCGAATATCTTGCCGACGGCGAACTGCAGTTCGACGCGGCGATTGTTCCCGAAGTAGGTGCGAGCAAGGCTCCCGGCTCTAAAGTCGCTGGGCATGCAAACGTACTTATATTCCCCGACCTCGACGCCGGTAACTCTAACTATAAAAATACCGAACGTCTCGGCGGATTTCAGGCAGTAGGTCCGCTTTGCCAAGGTCTTGCAAAGCCTATAAACGACCTTTCTCGCGGTTGTCATATGGAAGATATAGTGGCGGCGGTGGCTATAACCGCCTTACAAACGCAGATATAAAAGCGTGATACGTTCCGTGATGCTGCGTTCCGCTCGGTTTTTGAAATTCCTGCGTACAAAAAGTCCGCTCCCTTTCAAAAACCATAGCGAGCCTCGATACTTATAAGTGATTTAATGTTAAAAACGGGTATAATATCAACTGCATATTTCGGTTATAACGACTATGCCGACGGATTGAAAAAGGCGAAATCTCACGGCTACGATTGTGTGGATTTTCAAGGCTTTATTTCGCCGTCGAGTCCGCTGTACGCTTACGGGGAAACCGAGTTGCGAAATTATCTTGACGCCTTAAAATCCGCCGCGGACGACGCGGGCGTTAAGTTATGGCAAATGCACGGGCTGTGGCCGCATGACGACGCTACGAAAGAGAGCAGAGCGGAAGTGTTACTCAGACATAAAAAAGCAATCGAGGCGGCGGGTAGGTTGGGCGTTAAATATTTCGTACTGCACCCCGCAATGCCTTACGGCTGGGGACAAGAGCCGAGTTTGGACGAGGTTTACGATATAACCGCCGAAAGGTTTTACGCACTACTCCCGACGGCAAGAGAAAACGGCGTGGTATTGTGCATAGAGAATATGCCGTTTAGTAAAGGACACTCCTTTTCCTGCGTGAAGGACATAAAGGATTTCGTTCGGCGTATAGACGACGAGAATTTAAAAGCGTGTTTTGACAGCGGGCATTGCTTTGTTACCGGCGATGATCATTACGACGCGATAAAACTCCTCGGTAGCGACCTTGCCGCCTTGCACCTTCACGATGACAGGTCCGGACAAGACAGACATCTTATACCGTTTCAAGGCGATATCGATTGGAATAAAGTAATAGCGGCGTTGAGAGAGATAAATTTCAGCGGCTGTATATCTCTTGAAACGGCGATAAGCGAAAACACTCCGCAGCCCATAAAAGAGCATATGCAGATTTCGCTTGCGGAGATAGCGCGATATATTGCGAGAGAAATAACGAAAAAATAATATTGGAGATATAATATGAAAGTTTTAGTGGTAAATGCGGGTAGTTCGTCGCTTAAGTATCAACTTATCGACATGGAAACCGAAAAGGTAATAGCAAAGGGCGGCTGTGAGAAGATAGGTCTTGACGGTTCGTTTTGTAAGCATAAAGCAAACGGCAAAGAGACGACGATAACTTCGCCCATGCCGACTCATAAAGAGGCGATACAGATAGTTCTTTCCGCGCTTATAGATAAAGAATACGGCGCTATAAAGTCCATGTCTGAAATCGACGCGGTAGGACACAGAATAGTTCACAGCGGCGAGATATTCAACGACTCGGTTCTTATTACCGAAGAAAACATGAAGAAAATCGAGAGTTTATCCGAACTTGCGCCTCTTCATCAACCTGCGAATATAATCGGCGTAAACGCTTGTAAGGCGATAATGCCGAACGTGCCGATGGTGGGAGTATTCGATACGGCGTTCCATTCGACCATGCCGGAAAAGGCGTATATATTCGGACTTCCATACGAGGCGTACACCGATTATAAAGTAAGGCGATACGGTTTCCACGGCACGAGCCACAGATTCGTATCGAACGAGGCTGCGAAGTATCTCGGCAGAGAAAACGATCCCGAGTTTAAGGTTATAACGATGCACCTCGGCAACGGCTCGTCGATATCGGCGGTAAAGGGCGGAAAGAGCCAAGACACGTCGATGAGTTTCACGCCGCTCGGAGGCGTACCGATGGGAACGAGGTCGGGAGATTTGGACCCCGCAATAGTCGAATACCTTGCCGGCAAGTATAATATGACGATAGGCGAGACGTTGACGTATCTCAACAAAAAGTCCGGAGTAATGGGTATAAGCGGCGTATCGTCGGATTTCAGAAATCTTCGCGAGGCGGCTGAGGGTGGCAATAAGCGTGCGGCGCTTGCGCTTGACGTATTCAATTACAGTTGCAAAAAATACCTCGGCGCGTATGCGGCGGCGCTCGGCGGAGCGGATTGCGTGGTGTTCACCGCAGGCATAGGCGAACACGACGCGAGCGTAAGAGAGGCAATTGCCGAAAACATGGAGTATATGGGCATTAAACTCGACAAGGCTAAGAACGCGAATATAACCGACGGAATTTGCGAGATAAGCGCAAAAGATTCGCTCGTTAAAGTTTTGGTTATTCCGACCAACGAAGAACTCGTTATCGCGAGAGATACCGAAAGATTGGCAAAATAATCGGTAAAAATTCATAAAACTCCGATAAAAACATTGACAATCTTTTCAAATTGATATATAATTGTAAGGCTTGATATGATAATCGATATAAAGAAGTTAAAACAAAGCGGCAAAGACGAGTGTTCGTTTCACTTTGAAACCGTACTTGACAGCGACGTTATAACTCTTCCGGGCGCGGAGTTTTCTTCGCCGACGTCCGTAACGGGTGTTTTGACTTTAAGCGGGAAAAACGCGTACTTAAGCGGCGAAATCGCGTATTCGTTAAAAGCGCAATGCTCGCGCTGTCTGAGCGAATTTATATATGAAGGCGTCGTGCCTTTTGACGAAGAGTTTTCGGAAAATCCGCAGTCGGACGAAACGTATAAGTTTTCCAAAGGCTTAGTAGACCTTACCGAAATGGTTAGGGAGAAGTTGATCATATCGATGCCGCAAGCGGTGCTTTGCAATGAAGATTGCAAAGGTATTTGCCCGGGATGCGGGGTAAATTTAAACGAAACGCAATGCAAATGCAATAAAGAATAAAGGTAGGTGTAACGTATGGCAGTTCCAAAGCATAAGGTTTCCAAACAGAGAGGAAACAAAAGATTTGCAAGCAATTATAAGGTAGCGGTTCCGACTTTGGTCGAGTGTCCGCAGTGCCACGAACTTAAAGTTCCGCATAAAGTTTGCGCTAAGTGCGGTTATTACGACGGCAAACTTGTCGTAGACAAGACCGAGCCTGAAAAGACCGAAGGTTAATTATTAAACAATCGCGAGGCGGATAGAAAATTCTATTCGCCTTGTTTTCGTTAGTAACTATGAAAATTCAGAAAGGATTAATCGGTAAATTACTTTTATTTTCGGCTACCGTGATATGGGGTAGTTCTTTTATAATACTTAAAGACACGCTTTCCGCTTTTTCGGGCGGGCATTTTACGTTTTTCATCTTAGCGGTAAGATTTTTGCTTGCGTCGGCGTGTTTTTTACTCGTATCCGTAAAAAAAATAAAAATTATCGATAAAGCGTTGGTTAAAGACGGCGTGATCCTCGGCGCGTTTTTGTTTTTTGCATACGCTTTTCAGACTGTGGGGTTAAAATATACTACGGCGTCTAAAAACGCGTTTTTAACGGCGGCTTATTGTATTATGGTGCCGTTTATGGTTTGGATATTCACAAAAAAACACCCGAGCGTAAAAAACTATATTGCGGCGGTGGTGTGTCTGCTCGGCGTTGCGCTCGTGGGGTTGTTCGGCAATAAAGATAAAGGCTCGAACGAACTTTTAGGCGACGCGCTCTCGCTCCTATGCGGAATATTTTACGCTTTGCAAATATTTTTCAATCCGAGACTGCTTAAAGGCAGAGACCCGTTCGTTATGCTTTTGATAGAATGCGCTACGACGGGGGTGCTATTCGCTTTAACTTCGGCGTTCTACGAATTTCCCGCGCACTACGGCGAATTCGCAATAAGCGGCGAGGCGACGTGGAAAATTGCTTATCTCGCATTTTTTGCTACTTGTTACGCTCAGTTTGCGCAACTTGTCGGGCAGAAGTACGTTTCATCTACTACCGCGTCGCTTATTCTGTCGTGCGAATCGGTTTTCGGTATGATATTCGATATAATATTCGGCAACGCGCAAATTACCTTTATAATGGTGCTTGGCTTTATCTGTATTTTTTCGGCGATAATAATGAACGAGGTTGAATTTTCGTCACTTAGATTACTAAATAAGAAAAACGATTGACATAAAACTTTCAAAATGATAAAATAAAGGAAAAAGGAGAAATTACTATGAAAAAATTTGTATGTCCCGTGTGCGGTTACGTCCACGAGGGCGAAGAGGCTCCGGAGTTTTGTCCGCTTTGCAAATGCCCCGGCTCGAAATTTACCGAGCAGAGCGATGAAATGACTTGGGCGGCGGAACACGTCGTGGGAATCGCCAAAGACGTTGACGAAGAGATAAAGAAAGGTCTTAAAATGAATTTTGAGGGCGAGTGCAGCGAAGTGGGAATGTACCTTGCTATGGCGAGGGTCGCGTATAGAGAAGGCTATCCCGAAATCGGCGGTTACTATGAAAAAGCCGCTTGGGAGGAGGCGGAGCATGCCGCTAAATTTGCCGAAATGCTTGGCGAAGTCGTGACCGATTCCACTAAGACCAACTTAAAGTTGAGAGTTGACGCCGAGAACGGCGCTACGAGCGGTAAGACCGAACTTGCCAAAAAAGCGAAAGCGCTCAATCTTGACGCTATTCACGATGCGGTACACGAAATGGCGCGCGACGAGGCTCGCCACGGCAAAGCGTTCAAGGGCTTGCTTGACAGATATTTCGGTAAATAAAAATCGCTATATAATTAATTATGTTGACAAAAACTATATATTTTTGTTAAAATAAAAATGCGCCCCAACTGAATAATTATGTACACTTACATGAAAGTATAATTCTCTCGGTAGAATTGTACTTAATTCGCAATACATATTATTGCTTTTATCTAAGCGTATTATGTTGTGGC
>CAMOXE010000166.1 GCA_946628865.1 uncultured Clostridia bacterium
ATAAAACATTTTTTTGAAAAGGAGCATGAAAATGAGAGTTTTTTTAAATGAAGATTGGTTGCATTATATCTGGACGAGACAGGAAGAAGATGTTTGCGAAAAAGATATGAAATCTTTTATTGAGCAATATAGAAACACCACAATTACTGATTTTTTGTTCAATATAAACGGGACGGTCAGCACTTCTCCGTCAAATATTCTGGAAACGTGGACGGATAAATATTTGGCAAAAGAAGAAAATGGCGTTAAGGTCGACTACACTGACACTTGGGCGAAACGCGCTTATGATATCTATAATGTCAAGGGTATAGATATGTATTCAGTTTTTATTGAAACTTGTAAAGAAATCGGTATCAACCCCTGGCTTTCGTTCAGGATGAACGATGCGCATTGCAATATGAAAAAAACCGATATAAGAAAATCTTCGCAAGTCGAAAAGAACGCGGACAAGTGGATATCCGCGCATAGAGCGGCAGTCGGTTATTTTGATAGGTGTTTTGATTACTCGTATTCCGAAGTCAGAAACACAATGCTTAATTATATCGAAGAGCAGCTTAAAAAATACGATGTTTACGGGATAGAACTTGATTTTACTCGTGAACCGTTTTGTTTTGCTTGCGGTGAAGAAGACGACGGTATAGAGATTATCAATGCGTTTATGGCAGATGTTAAAAAGATCGTTGACGAGATCGGAAAATCTCGCGGTAAACATATTTATATGTGTGTACTCGGTCAGGATAATCCCGTTTCCGCGTTGAAGACAGGATTTGACTTCTCGACGATGGCAAAGAAGGGTTTGATCGATTTCTTTGTTGCTTCGCCAAGATGGCATACGATAAATAACGACATTCCCATTGAACTTTGGAAGGATCTATTAGGGGATAAGGTCAAATTCGGTTGTTCGCAAGGGCTTTTATTGAGCACTTTCGGCGAAGTGTATAAAATGGTCGACGTAGCAACGGATATGGGACAGACGGCGTCGAACGTTTGTCGCGGCTGCGATATTGTCTATCTTTATAATCATTTCGATAACATAGAGAATGGTTTGGACGATCTGTTCCATAAAGACGCTTTCCGCACGGAAAAAAATATCCGTTATATTTATGAGAATATCGGTAAGGTTGACGAATATGAAAAATGGGAAAGAAGAGTTCCTATAACGTATGACGATTTTTGCGCCCTTAATGAAAAGATCTCATCACGTTTACCTGTAACGTCAAAGTTTGAACAGTTCAGATTGCCGAGCGGAAGAATAGACACAGAAAGAAAGATTTATATTCATTTAGTCTTAAAGGAAAAAATCGACGGTGAATCCATAAGTTTATACGCTAACGGTAAGAAAGCGGAATATCGCAAAGACATAAAAGATGAGATTGTATTTGCTGACGGAAACGTTTACACGTTCACTATAACAATTACTACTAAAAAGATCATCGGAATTGAAACCTTATTTAAAGAAAATGTTACTATCTGTTATTTGGACGCTGTTATCCCGCCTGCGTGAACGCTAAACGCGGGGGAAAAGGGGAAAAATATGTTTTACGATTTTTAAATTATTATTTTCAAGAATATTGCAGGGCGTTTCTTTTTTCAGTTATAATAAGGTTAACTTAAAAAGATAAACGCCGAAAATACAGACTTTTTCACGAATTTTTATAATCATTATGAAGGGCATTTCACTACTATACGGTTATAAAAATAATGGGAAAAACGCTAGAAAAAAAGGAGACGGAAATAGGATTTAAGAAGGGCTTTTTATGGGGTGCGGCGACCGCGGCACACCAGATCGAAGGAGCATATCTCGAAGACGGAAAAACGCTTAATATTTGGGACGCGCTCGTAAATAAAAACCGAGTTGCAAACGGCGAAAACGGCAGAGTCGCCTGCGACCATTATCACAGATTTCGCGAAGACGTCGCGATAATGAAAGAAATAGGACTGAACAGTTACCGTTTTTCAATTTCCTGGGCGAGAATAATTCCCGACGAAAACGGCAAGATCAATGAAAAGGGTTTAAAATTCTATAAAGATCTCGTAGACGAACTCGTAAAGGCGGGCATAGAGCCGTTAGTTACGTTATACCACTGGGATATGCCTATGTGGGTGTATGAGCGCGGTGGATGGAAGAATCCCGACGTCGTAGATTATTTTGCCGATTATACGAAGTCGGTAGTGGACGCGCTTTCGGACAAAGTTTCGTACTGGATAACGTTCAACGAGCCGCAATGTTTCGTCGACGCGGGACACGTTGAAGGCGTTCACGCACCGTTTGAAAAGGTGCCCGAAGACGAGATCGGAACGATAACGCGCAACGTAATGTTATCTCACGGCAAAGCGGTGGATATCATAAGGAAATACGCCAAGAAAAAGTCTTTCGTTGGCTTTGCGCCTACGGCAAGCATAACGATACCGACCAAAGACGGAAAAGTGAGTGAAAACGAGGCTTACGAATATACTTTCGATACGAAGATTTGGAAACAAGGTACGGCGGCGTGGTGGTCTGATCCCATCGCTCTTGGAAAGAGACCTGAAAATATGGACTTTTTAAGTGACGTTGATATTAAAAACATACATAGACCGCTTGAATTTTACGGGTTCAATGTATACACGCTGTTCTATCCCGAGTGGGAAAAATACGGCGGCGCTTTTTTATACGAAGGTGCGCCTAAAACTTCTATCGGCTGGCTTATTGTCCCCGAATGTATGTACTGGGCGGCGAAGTTCTTTTACAAAAGGTATAATTTGCCCGTTCTCTGTACCGAAAACGGTATAGCAAACGCAGACTTCGTTATGTCGGACGGAAAAGTTCACGATCCGCAAAGAACGGAATTTTTG
>CAMOXE010000167.1 GCA_946628865.1 uncultured Clostridia bacterium
GACTTTGCTTTTGCCCGCCGCGCGGGTATACGACAGTTTTACCGTGATAAACGCATTAAATAAATATACGGTGTCCGCCACTTCTCTGTACGGTATCTATACCGGCGGAGTGGAAACCGTAATAGGTCTCCCCGTCGCGATATGCTACGGACTTGCCGTTGCGGCTTTGCCGAACGTATCGACTTCGATTGCAAAAGGCGAAGTCGATCTTGCAAACAAAAAAATCGGATATTCGCTCGTCGCCACCATGTTGCTTTCGGCGTCGGCGGCTATATTTATATATTTTTCTTCCGGTTTTGTCGTTAAAACGCTGTTCGGCGGGCTAAGCGCAGGCGAACGCGAGGTAATGCGCGAACTTATGAAATTTTCGTCGATAAATATCGTGTTTTTATCTCTCGTCCAGACGGAAACGAGTTGTTTGATAGCGCTGGGCAAAAATTTCGTTCCCTGTATTTTTTTAGGCTCGGGACTGCTCGTAAAGGTGATTTTACAGCCGATTTTGCTTTCAAATCCTAAAATTAATATTTTTGCGCCGCTTATTTCTGATATATCGTGTTATTTTGTTGCGGTTTTCGGAAATTTGGTTTATATTATTATATATAGCGGTTTAAAAGATAAAGGAAATGAAGATGAAGATAACTTTGGCGGGGATAGGCGTAAGAGCGGGAGATATGACGCTTGCGGCTCTTAACGCGGCTAAAAACATAGAAACCGTGTTTTTGCGCACGGCGCTTTCGGATAGCGGGAAGAATATCTCCGCGCTCGGAATAAAAGCGAAATCTTTCGATTATCTGTACGAGAGTTCACGGAATTTCGACACTCTGTCCAAAAAGATAGCGCGCGAGGTCTTAAACGCGGCGAAAACGCTTAACGTCGTCTATCTCGTGGACGGCGACGTTACGGACGACGTCAGTTGCAGGATTATTCTCGAAAAGCGGAAAGGCAAAGACGTCGAAATAATAAACGGCGTATCTCGCGCGGACGCTTGCGCGAGCGCGGTAGGACTCGGCGGCAGGTATTTAAAACTCTCCGCATACGAGTTGAAAAGCGCAAGGTTGACGCTTCCGCTCGTGATAACGGACGTGGACAACGCCTTTAAAGCGAGCGAGGTCAAACTCGCCGTATCGGACGCGTTCGGCGACGATATCCCCTGCTATAAGTTCGTAAACGATACTTTTAAAGAGATAAAACTATATGAATACGACTTCGAGGACGACTTTGATTATTCTTCCGCAATAGTCGTTCCCGACCTCGATTATTTACATAAAAGCAGACACGGGTTTTCGGATTTAATAGAAATAGTAAAGGCTCTGCGCGCTGAAAACGGCTGTCCGTGGGACAAGGCGCAGACGAAAGAGAGCGTTTTGATCAACCTTATCGAGGAGGCTTACGAACTCGTCGACGCCGTTAAATGCGGCGACGAGGACGGTATGCAGGAAGAAACGGGCGATTTACTGCTCCAAGCCGCCTTTCAGATAATATTCGCGATAGAGCGCGGGGCGTTTACCGACAGAGACGTTTTAAGCGGCATATGCAATAAACTCATATCCCGCCACACACACGTTTTCGGGAGCGATAAGGCGGCGTCGGCAACGGACGCGCTTTCGGTATGGAACAAAAACAAGCAGAAAGAAAAAGGTTACTCAAGCGGAGCGGAATACGTTTCTGCCGTGCCGAAGAGTTTCCCCGCGCTACTTCGAGCGGAAAAAGTTTCTAAGCGCGCCGCTAAATACAATCTCGATTTTTCTTCCGAAAAACAGATATTCGACAAAATCAAAGAGGAGTGCGAAGAGGTCAAGGCTGCAATTAAGACGGGCGACGAAAATAATTTAAAAGAAGAACTCGGCGATCTCTTGTTTTCCGTTACCAACCTTTTAAGGTATCTCGGCGTCGAGGCGGAAGAGGCTTTAAATGTATCCACCGAGAAATTTATCGACAGATTTATAAAAGCGGAAAAAGCCGCCGCTCAAGACGGGAAAAACCTCAAAGATATGACTAAAGAAGAGGCGGACAAGTATTACGATGCGGTTAAAAAGTCTTGATATAGGCGGAATAACGCTTAAAAACAATCTTTTATTCGCACCGCTTGCGGGGTTTTCGGACTTTGCCATGCGTGCGATTTGTCGCTCTTACGGCGCGGCGCTTTGCTTTACCGAAATGGTCAGTGCCAAAGGGCTTATATACGGAAGCAACGCGACGGAAGATTTGCTGTATTCGCCTGAAGAAGAGACTGTAAAGGCGGCGCAGATATTCGGCAACGACCCTGAGATCATGCGGCGGGCGATAGAACTTCCCGCAATGGCGAAATTCGATATAATAGACATTAATTTCGGCTGTCCCATGCCGAAGATATATAATAACGGCGAGGGCAGCGCTCTGCTCGAAAATCCCGCGCTGGCGGAAAAAATAGTTTCCGAGTGTAAAAAGAGCGGGAAAATCATAACCGCAAAAATGCGTATAGGCATAACCGACGGGAAATTCGTTACCGAGGACTTTGCAAAGGCGCTCGAACAGGGGGGCGCGGCGATGATAACCGTTCACGGTAGGACGAGGGACAAAATCTACGCGGGCGAGCCGAACTATATCGAGATTGCAAAGGCTAAGCGCGCCGTAAGCGTACCGGTCATCGCGAACGGCGGGATATTTGAAATATCCGACGCCGAAAAGACGTTCGGCGAGACGGGCGCGGACGGAATAATGCTTGCGCGCGGCGCGCTCGAAAAGCCGTATTTGTTTTCCGAAATTTTAGGTCTGCCGTTTGACGGCGATAAAAAAAATCTAATTAAACGACATATAGCCTTACTTAAGACCAAATACGACGATAAGACGGTTGCGATAACGTTCAGAAAACAACTGTGTTATTATTTGAAAGGCGAGCGCGGCGGCGCAAAAAAGCGGGAAAGGATTTTAAGATGCACCTCTACCTCCGAAATGTTAAGCATTATCGATCAAGACTGAAAATCGCCGGTTAAAATCGACGATTTTTTTATGCGCTTTAGTTGATTAAATCGTTGACAAATTTTATAAAACTGCTATAATTATTAAGGAAAAGGAGAGGGTTATGAAAATAGCGATTTCGCTCGACAGCGCTTGCGACGTCTCGGCTGAAGTAAAAGCCGAATACGATTTTAAAATCGTGCCGTTCGGCGTTACGATGGGCGATAGGTTTTTTTACGACGGCGAAATAGATACGCTCGAACTGTTCGAGTATGCGGATAAAAATTCCGTACTGCCTAAAACCAACGCCGTGAACGAAGAGGCGTTTAAGGCGCATTTTGCAAAGATTTTAGAAGAAAACGACGCGATAATACATTTCGATATATCTTCCGAGATGTCGAGCGCGTATCAGAACGCGGTAAACGCCGCGAAAGAGTTTAAAAACGTTTACGTTATAGACAGCAGGACGTTGTCTACGGGTATAGCCTTAGAGGCGATTTACGCGAAAAAACTCGCCGCCGAGGGTAAATCTCCCGAAGAGATAGTCGAGGCGGTAAAGGCGCGTATACCGTTCGTGCAGGCAAGTTTCGTTATCGAAAGACTTGACTATCTGTATAAGGGCGGAAGATGCTCGTCTCTTGCGTTTTTCGGCGCTAATTTATTGAAGTTGCGCCCCGAAATAGAAGTTTTGGACGGCAAGATGAAAAGCACGGCGAAATTTCGCGGCAAGATGACGGACGTAATAAAGAGTTATTGCGAAAAGACGCTTGCAAAATACGGTAATCCTGATAAGTCCGTCATATTCATCACGCATAGTAAGGCGACCGAAGAAATGGTTGAAGAGGCGAGAAAAGCAGTTGCCGAGTACGGTTTCGATAAAGTATATGAAACGACGGCAGGCTGTACGGTTTCGTCGCATTGCGGCAAAAATACGCTCGGAATATTATACATAAACGACGGCGACAAAAAATAATCGGAATTTGTTTAAAACATTACGCGTTTGCGCATACTTATAGCGGAGGCTGTAAATATGGATAAAGCGAATTTCAACATTAAATGCGACGTGGTAACCTGTAGGCATAACTGCGAGGGCAGGAATTGCTGTTTAGATACCGTAAGGATAACTTGCGACGGAGTGGGCTGTACTTGTTGTCACGATTTCAGCGATCACGAATAGTGAATTGTCAAACCAAGTGCAACACTTAGAGATAAAAAAGTTAAATAAATCTACCGGTTTTTGGTAATGTAAAACTTTTTTAGGTTCGGCGTTAATCAACGCCGGATTCTTTTTTTACTTCTATGGTAAAAATGTGATAGCAGTTCATATATTTATCCTTGGTATTTGTCCTTGTTTTTTTTAACGTTATACCATAGATTTATATGAACTGTTTTTATTTTGTTTAGGTGTTGCACTTAATAGTATAATTCACCACGAAATAAAAGCGCCGTCTGCATATCTGCAGACGGCGCTTTTAAGCGTAAAAACAAATTTATTTTGCGAGAACTCGCCGAGAAGAATACAAAAGACTTGTTTTAGACGGGTTATGTTCAAGTCTTGTCAGGATAGCCGAATGAAAATAAGATTGAACTTGTTAAAACGACTGAATTTCGGCGTATTTCAGCAAATTCTCACTCGACGTATTTGTATACGCCTTCGCTCGCCTTTACTAAAA
>CAMOXE010000168.1 GCA_946628865.1 uncultured Clostridia bacterium
CGCGCCTTTTTCGTTCATCTTCCTCGTAGTACGGCAGTACGACTTCGTCATCTTCTCGAAAAATCCATCGAAAATACGCCGTTTTGCGGTGCAAGCAATTCCGAAAGGTTCAACCTATTCACACTCGGCTAATGATATTTTGTCTTATTTAAGTACAAATATGATACTATTCCGTTTTTATAGTTATTATACTACCATTTAAAAAGAATTGTCAACTGAAAATCAACACTTTTTTATTTTCGGGCTTGTTTTAAGCCGAAACGGAGGGAAATACGGAGGTAAAACACTTAAAAACCTTAAAAAGTCAACCGTTATCGCCCGAGAATAAACGGGCGGACGAAACCCGCAAATCTGCCGGTTTCGTCCGCCCGTCGTCATATTAAACGCGTTAAATTTTTATTCCGAAGTAGTTAATGGAGTTATAGTAGCAAATATCGCGAACGACTTTCCCTACGAGCGATTCGTCGGCAGTCATCTCGCCGTTTTCCATTAAAGTGCCGAAATAAGAACAGAGTATTCTTCTGAAATAATGATGACGAGGATATGAAAGGAAAGAACGACTGTCTGTAAGCATACCGATAAACGCGCCTATATGTCCCGTCGCGGTTAAATCTTCGAGGTGCTTTTCCATGCCGACTTTGTTATCAAGAAACCACCACGCCGGACCGTACTGCATTTTGCCCTTTGCCTCTCCGCTCTGGAAACAGCCTATAAGCGTCATTATTTCCGAGTTCATTTTGGGGTTAAGATTGAAAAATATCGTCTTTGGCAAGGCGTTTTCATCGTTCAATCTGTCGAAAAGCCTCGACGCGTTTTTGATGGAATTGTCCTCGGCGATACTGTCAAAGCCGGTATCGAGTCCGAGTTTTTTAAGCATTGCGGAATTGTTGTTGCGCATCGCTCCGACGTGAAGTTCGGTCGCAACGCCGTACTTTGCATACAATTTAAACAAAAAGTAAGTGAGATAGCCCTTGAAAACTTCGCTCTCGTTTTCGGTTACGTTCTCGCCCTTTCTGCGCTTTAAAAACACCTTTTCCGCGTCAGCCCTTTCGGAAACGGGATACACCGCCTGAAGCGCCACGTCCGCCGCAACCGTTCCGACTTCGATAAACGCTTTAAGCCGCTCTTCTATCCGCTCTTCGAGCGCGGAAAGGCTCTTTACTTCTCCGAGTTTATCGACGAATTCGTTATACTTCTCCGCCTCGATATTCATTATTTTGTCCGCGCGAAACGCGGGAATTACCTTGAATTTGTATTTCTTTTTCGCAATCTCCTTAAAAGTCGTCAAATCGTCGAAGATCTCGTTGGTCGTAAAAACGTGCGTTACGTTCGACTGCTCGATAAGTTTTTGCGGCGTTACCGAGTTTTTCGAGATAAAATCGTTGCACTCGTCCCAGATCTTCTCCGCATTTTCTTCGTTTATCTCCAAATCGCAACCGAAAAACTCACTGAGTTCCACTTGCGACCAGTGATATAGCGGATTTCCGAACGCCGTTGCCAAAGTCTTACAATACGCGATAAACTTCTCTTTATTGCTCCGCTTTCCCGTTATGTACTCTTCGTCTACGCCGTAGTTGCGCATAAGCCGCCACTTGTAGTGATCGCCCGCAAGCCATATCTCGAACAAGTCGTTGAAGGGTTTGTTCTCAAGTATCTGTTTCTCAGGCAAATGACAATGGTAATCGAATATCGGCATCTCTTTCGCATAGCCGAAATACAGCCTCTCCGCAGTCTTGTTTTTAAGCATAAAATTATCTTTAACGTAACTCATAAATACCTCCGATTTTTATATGATTTATTTTGAAAGTTCTTTACTTCTTTCGGCGCAGGCAAGGTAACAATCGTCCACGCTCTTTAAAAAATCGCCGCTAAGAAGTCTGTCAAGTCCCGCTATCGTAGTTCCGCCTTTCGAGCAGACGTTTTTGGTCAGCGTTTCTATATCGTCTTTAGATCGTATTATCATTTCGGCAGAGGAGATTATACTCTCGCACACCAGCGCCTTCGCCGTTTCGTAAGGTACGCCGCGGCGCGTAGCGCTGTCTATGAACGCGCCCGCAAACGTATAGAGATCCGCGGGCATCGAGCCGTTAAGCGGCACGGTTAAATCCATTAAATCCTCGTCCGTTTCATACGCCTTGCCGACGGACGAGAATATCGCTTTTGCAAGCGACAGACCCTCCGCGTCCTCTTTCCTCGCCGCTATCGCCGTTACGCCTTTGCCTATCAGCGCGGGCGTGTTCGGCATGCACCGAGCGACTATCGCGCCTTTAAAGTGCGATTTCAAATAGTCTATGCCTATCCCCGCCGCTATCGAAACGACTTTCTTGCCGCTGAAATCTTTTCCGTCCGAAATTTCGGTTATCTCCCCGAAAGACTGCGGCTTTATCGCGAGAATAAAAGCGTCGCAACCGTCGAATATTTCTTCCGCGTTTTCCGTTACGTTATACGCCTCGCCTTTTAGTTTTAAAAGGTTATCCTTAAAACTGTCGCACAAAAGTATTTCGTCCTTGGAAATAAGTCCGCCGTTTATAATCCCCGATAAAATCGCGGAGCCCATTTTGCCCACGCCTAAAATCCCCAATTTAAACATTATCTCACCTCTCCGTTTCCTTCGATAACGAACTTATAGGTCGTCATTTCACGAAGTCCCATAGGTCCGCGAGCGTGGAGTTTTGACGTCGAAATACCTATCTCCGCGCCGTAACCGAACTGCCCGCCGTCGGTAAAACGCGTGGACGCGTTCGCGTATACGCAGGCACTGTCTACGCTTTGGAAAAACTTCGATTTTGCCTCGGCGTTTTCGGTTATTATCGCCTCGCTGTGTTTAGTGGAGTATTTATTTATATGCGCTATCGCCTCGTCGATATTATCCACGACTTTCACGGCGACTTTATAATCGTTATACTCTCTGTAATAGTCGTCCTCGGTCGCAGGCAACACGTCTATTTGCCCGCGGGTCTTTTCACAGCCGTAAATCGTTACGTTAAGCGCGCTGAATTCAGTGTAAAGCCGCTTTAAAAACTTTTCTTTTATCTTGTCGTCTACGAGTATTGTCTCTATCGCGTTGCACACCGACGGGCGTTGACATTTCGCGTTTATCGCTATCTTTATCGCCTTTTCTACGTCCGCGTCCTCGTGAACGTACAGATGACAATTACCCGCGCCCGTTTCTATATACGGGACTTTCGCGTTCTCGGTTATATAGTCAATAAGCCGCTTGGAGCCTCTCGGAATAAGCAGGTCTATATATCCCTTTTTCGTTATAAGTTCGTCGGTGGTCTTTCTGTCGATGGACGTTATTAACGTGATGACATTCGGGTCGACGTCGCTTTTTATCGCATCGCGCATCGCTTTTACTATCGCTTTGTTGGTACTGAGCGCGTCGCTACCGCCTTTTAGCACGCAGGCGTTGCCGCTTTTAAGGCACAGGGTGGAAATTTGCACGAGCGCGTCCGGGCGTGCTTCGAAGATCACGCCGATTACGCCAATGGGGCATGCGACGCGTTTCAGGATGAGTTCCTCGTCGAGCTCGCGGTGCAGCAGCGTCGCGC
>CAMOXE010000169.1 GCA_946628865.1 uncultured Clostridia bacterium
CATACTACAAGTGAGAATTTGTGAAAATACGCCGAAAGTCCAACGCTTAAACGAGTTCGGATATGAATTGACTTGGCTAAGGAGAGAACTATGAACCCATTTGAAATGAAAGCGAAAGGCGTGGAAGATTATATCGAAAGTTTTAAAGATATGTATCCCGCGCCTTACGACAAAAACGCAACAGACCCCTATACGAAAACGCGTATAATACTCGCCGCGGGCGCGGAGTTCGAGGCGAACTGGCACTCGCACCATATGACGAGACATATATCCGACCCCGATTTAAGGCGGGAGATAGCGCTTTGCAGATTTGTCGAAAAACAGCAACAGCAGAAAATATCTAATTTAAAGCCTGTCGACGAGACCGTACTCGAAACGACTATCGCATACGAGCAACTCGCCGTCGATTTGACCGCCGAAATGGCGCAGAAAGAGAAAAATTTCTACGTTAAAAAGGCGCTCGACTTCGCGCTTTTAGAGGACTTCGACCACCTTTACAGATATTCGGATATGCTCGATATGGATTACGGTATTCACGCCGAACGTTTAGTCGGGAAATACACAGAAATTATGCCCGCGCGCCCGACCGTAAACCATCACCGCCACCCGATAGATAACGTGAAAACCGACGTATCGGCGGACTTATCCGAAACTCAGACGGTTTTAAACACGATGATAATCACCGCCGCCGAACAGCAGACGATGAACTTTTATATGAATAACTCCGCCGCATATATCAACGACCGCGGCAGAAAACTATATCAGGAAATCGCGCTCGTTGAAGAAGAACACGTTACGCAATACGGTTGTCTTATAGACTCGACGCCGACGTATCTTGAAAGTTGTCTTTGGCACGAATACACGGAGTGTTTCGTATACTGGTCGAACTATATGACCGAAACCGACAAGAGGATAAAGGCGCTTTGGGAAGAGTATTTTGAACTTGAAGTTTCGCATCTTCATAAAGCCGCGGAACTTTTGAAAAAGTACGAGAGGAAAGAGTGGAGAGAGGTTATAAAAAATCCCGAATTCCCCTCGCCGCTGTCTCTGCATGAAAATATAGAATACGTCAGAGGCGTTTTAAGCGAAACCGCGCAGTTTACGGGCTTATTGACCGACTATTCGTGTGTGGACAATCTCGACGCGGAGCATAGATTTTTCAAACACAACGCGCGGCTTACAACGCCGATAAAGGACTGCGCGTCGCATAAGATAATAATCGACAAAGAACTCGAAAGCGGCGAGGACTACCGCTTTGAAACGCGGGAAAATCCGATAGAGCGCCACCGCGACCGAACACAGGACGACGTCATCGTGGGACAAAAGCCGGGCGCCGCGCCCTGCGGAAACTTCCACCCGATAGAACAAGGTTAAAATATAACCTGACTAAAAGCAGGTCCGTCTGAAAAATTTCAGGCGGACCTTTTTATCGTCTTGTAATTGTTTGTAAAACCCGGAAAGGGGCGTTTTATTTGTTCACTTTGGGGTTATCCGTTCTACATAAGATATAATCGACAGAAACTTCAAAATAATCGGCGAGCAAGACGAGCGTTTCCGTCGGCGGAACTCTCTTGCCTCTTTCATATTTGGAAATAAGCGCCTGCTCAATGCCCGTATCCATTTGTAATTTGATTTGTGAAATATTAAGTTTATTTCTTAACTCTTTTATCCTGTTCCCCATATAATATATTTTGTCATATTTCCGCTTGACAAATATGACAATTTGTCATATAATGTGGATAAATTGCTAATTATATGCAAAAAAACGGATAAAGGTCAAGTTTTATGAAAAAAGAATCGTTAAAAATTTTAGTGCTTTTCGTTGCAATCATCTCATGTATATTCGCATTTACCGCGTGCGGAAACGTCGAATTCAACGTAAATTTTATAGTTGATGAAGAAGTCTATTCGACCATTTCGACGAGCGGAAAAGAAACTATTAAAATGCCAGAAAACCCGACGAAAGAAGACTACGTTTTCGACGGTTGGTATTGGGATAAAGACGAGTGGCAAAAGCCTTTTACGGCAAACTCACTACTCGACGCGCCCCTTTCTTCGGATATGAGCGTATATTGCAAGTGGTCGGAAGATAAAACGGTTTTAAGCAAAGCGGAAATAATTTCCGCCGACGGTTTTACTTTTGACAATAACGACGGCTTTATATCCGTATCAAATTCGACGGAAACGTTTTCGTTTATAAATAAAGTGATAGTGAGCAAAAACGCGACTTTTGCAATAAGCAAAGATATTTACGGCGCGGAAATCGTAGCAACTAAGACCATACCGCTTGAAATCGGCGACAATAAAATATATCTGCTCGTTACTTCCGGCGACGGAAACAATATAAATCTCTATACCATGATCGTTCGCCGCAGACCTATATACGCGGTAACTTTTAACGCAAACGGCGGAAGTATGGTTCAAAGTCAAAACGTGGAAGAGGACGGATTCGTCGCCGAGCCTGCCACCCCTACTAAAGCGGGATATGATTTTATCGGTTGGGATTACGATTTTAATAAACCTATAATCAGCGATACTCTGATAACGGCAAAATGGAGCGTTACACAAGAAATGTCGAATTTTGAGTTTAATTCGACCGCTGCTACTTGTCAGATAACGGGATTAAAAGATAAAACCGTGAATGAAATTATAGTTCCCGACTATGTGACGAGTATTGGAAATTCTGCGTTCGAGGATTGCAGCGGACTTACTAGGGTTACTCTCACCCGAAG
>CAMOXE010000170.1 GCA_946628865.1 uncultured Clostridia bacterium
CCACGCCTATAAGTCGTTTAATCGGGAATTTTGCGTTTGTCCGCATTTCCTTTTTGCCGCGAAATTTAACGAGGAGATAAAAAAGCGCTATCGCCTCGCTTATAGTGACCGAAAGCGTGGCAAGCGCCGCTTTTCCCGCCGAAGTATTGCCGAAAAAATAGCAAAGCAACAGTCCGAAAAAAAGTTTGACGGCCTGTTCGACGACTTGCGAGACGGCTGTCGGAGACATTTGTCTTTTGCCCTGAAAATAACCGCGCAAACACGAAATAGCGCTTACCGCCGCAACCGACGGGGCGAGCGCTATATATACGAGATACGCCTCTTTATTCCCTTGCATACGCGAAATAAACGGCGAAAACACGCCGAGAAAGACACTGCCCGCTATGCCTATCGGCAAAAAGAAATTCATGGCGCGGTTTAAAATTTCTCCGCTCTTATCATCTTCTTGAGAAACGAGTTTCGCAATCGCAGAGGGCGCTCCGGTAGAGGAAAACGTCAACAGCAAAGAGTATAGCGGAAACGCGGTCTGGTATATTCCCAGTCCCTTTGCTCCGAGGAGGTTGGTTAGCGGAACGCGATACACCGCGCCGAGGATTTTCGCAGCTAAACCGCCTAAAGCGATAGTCGCGCCCCCTCTCAACATCTGATACAGCCACGCTTTGCTTTTTGCCGTCATTGCGCCGCCGACGCGATAAGTTCGGAAACGAGCATGCATAGTTCTGCGTCCTGCTCGCTTATTTGTCTGTCGGGTTTATCGCTTAAAAGCGCAATCATCCCGATCGCCTTTCCGTCGACTGTAATCGGAGCAAAAAACTGATTGAAAAAATCCTTTTCTTCGCCCGAAAGCGGAAGCGTTTCGCCGCCGCCTGAAAAGGTCGTTAAATATTTCTTGTTTTCCTTTATCAAATCGGAAACCGATCCGGATATTTCTTTGCCCGAATATTTCTCGGCGTTTTTCCCCGCCGTCGCGACGAATACGTTTTCGTCGCATATCGCAGACTCATGCCCGGTAAATTTAAAGAGCGTTTCGCACGCGCCCTTGCTTGCGCTGCCCAGATGTGCCAAAGGATAGTGCTTTTTTAAAATTATACCGTCTTTATCCGCAAAAATTTCAAGCGGATCGCCGAAATCTATCTTCAATATAGTCCGCATTTCTTTTGGAATTACAACTCTGCCGAGCATATCCACCCGTCTTATTATACCTGTTTCTCTCATAAAAAACTCCCCGAAAGCGCTCGATTACGCTCTCGGGGTTATTGTCTGCAAATCGCCGGATATTATGTATTTTCCTATCTTTTATCTATAACGTAAGTAGGTACTAACGTTTTGACGAGTTCTTTCATGTCGTCGGTTTCGGCGTAAGCCATTTCGTAGAGTTTATCCAAAGTCGCAAAAAGCGCGTCCTCGTCTAAGGCGATGGGTCTTGCGATATTGATAAGTCCGTTAGGCGTGGTCTGAAGTCCCTCTTCGTCCATTAGCCTTTCTTCGTAGAGTTTTTCGCCCGGACGAAGCCCCGTGCAGACGATATCTATATCGACGTTCGGCGTTAAGCCGGAGAGTTTTATGAGGTTATACGCCAAATCGTATATTTTGACCGGCGCACCCATGTCGAGGACGAAAATCTGACCTTTTTTCGCATACGCACCCGCTTGAAGGACGAGCGATACCGCCTCGGGAATAGTCATGAAATAACGTATTATATTTTTGTCGGTTACGGTTACGGGTCCGCCCGAGGCTATCTGTTTTTTAAATAGCGGGATTACCGAGCCGTTCGAGCCTAAGACGTTTCCGAATCTGACGGCGACGAAGTTGGTCTTTTTCGAGCGCTTGCCGATTGTCTGCACGATCATTTCGCAAATGCGCTTGGTCGCGCCCATTATGTTGGTCGGATTGACCGCCTTGTCGGTAGATATAAGCACGAAGGTTTCCGCCTCGTATTTGTCTGCGCAACGCGCTACGTTGAGCGTTCCGAACACGTTGTTTTTGACGGCCTCGTTGGGGCTTGTCTCCATGAGCGGAACGTGTTTGTGCGCGGCGGCGTGAAAAACTATCTGCGGACGGTATTTATTAAACACGTCCTCCATTTTTTTGCTGCCGCGAACGCTCGCTATCAAGACGAGCAGGTTAAGCCCGGGGTGCGTGCGTTTTAATTCTTGCTCGATATCGTAAGCGTTGTTTTCGTAAATATCCAAAATTATGAGTTGTCTGGGTCTGTGCGAGGCTATCTGGCGGCAAAGTTCGCTGCCGATTGATCCGCCGCCGCCCGTCACCAAAACAACCTTGTTTTCGATGTATTTTATTATCTCGTCGATATCGACGGTTACCTGTTCTCTGCCTAAAAGGTCTGAAATTTCAACCTTTCTAAGCGACGATACCGATACTTTGCCGTTTAATATCTGATAAGTCCCGGGAACCGTCTTTACTTCGCATTTCGTCTTGCTTGCCAAAGAAATTATTTCGCTTATACGCTTTTTCTCCGCCGAAGGCATTGCGATAAATATTTCTTCAACTTGGTATTTCTTCGCGTACTTTTCTATATCTTCCGTCGTCCCGACGACTTTTACGCCCATGACGTAGTTGCCGACTTTTTGCACATCGTCGTCCAAAAGACATACCGGCTTATACGCGAGTTTGTCCGAGGTTTGCATCTCTTTTAAAATCGCGTGCGCAGCCTCGCCCGCGCCGACGACCATAACGTTCGTTTTGCCCTCTTTACGAGTGTTTAAGTAATGCTTCCCCGCCGAAAATATACGCTTATAAAAGCGGAAAATCATACTTAGATCGAACAAAATGACCGTGTATACCACCGCGGTGCCGACCCACGCCTGACCGTTCGGGCGCAGAAGAGTTATAATCGCGTTCAGCGCGCCGATAAACAGGCAGGAGACCCCGAGTTTTAACATTTCGCGAAGCCCTACCGAGGAATAGACCACGAAATAGAGTTTGGTTATCGCGAACATAAATATCGCGAGCGCGACGTTGCCGATAGTTAAAAATAAAAACTCCTGCTTAAACGTCGGATTATCGACCGTTATTAAAAACGCAAGCAGCATCGATACGCAAACAAGCGCGGCGTCCGCGAGCATCGTAATCAAGATTTTAATAATTTTGTTATTGCCTTTCATATCTTTTTAATTGTAACAGAAAAAACGGTTTCAGTCAAGTTTTTTGCATATCATTTATAAATAAAATACAAACCTTAATCATATAGTTTTAGTGGTATAACTATGAGCGTATTAAACGAACTTTTACTTTTTATCGGCGGAATAACCGTTTTCCTGCTCGGGCTGACTGATATAAGCCGCGGCGTAAGCGGGTTTGCCAAAGAAAAAACGAAACGCTTGCTTTCAAAATGCTCGTCAAATCCTATAAGAGGCCTTTTGACGGGAGCGACCGTCACGGCGGTCGCTCAAAGCAGTATAGCCGTAAACATAGTCGCGATCGGTTTCGTCGATTCGGGCATGCTTACGTTTTATTCCGCGGCGGCTATAATTATGGGCGCAAATATCGGAACTACGGTTACCGCGCAAATAGTCTCTTTGTCCGGAATAACTTCCTTCGATATAACCGCCGTCGGCTCGCTTGCCGCCTTTATCGGTTTTGCCGTTTCGTTTTTCTCGAAAAAGGCGAATAACAAAACTATAGGCGATGTTTTAATAGGTTTCGGATTGATATTCATAGGTCTTGAAATAATGAGCCAAAGCGTGGAATTCTTTAATGGATACAAAGCCTTTCAAAATATATTTTTAATCGACAACCCGCTCGTACTCTTTTTAAACGGCATAGCGGTAACCGCCGTTATGCAGAGTTCGTCTGCGGTAACCAGCGTGATGATACTTCTCGCCTCCGGCGGAGTTTTGAGTTTTAACAACGCGATATTTATTATCCTCGGCGCAAACGTCGGAACTTGCCTACCCGTAATCGTCTCCGCACTCGGCAAAAGCGACGCCGCTCGCCGCGCCGCGGTTTTCAACCTCGCGTTTAATCTCTACGGTGCGGCGCTCTTTTTTATTCCGGCAATAGCGTGGGGAAATCAAATTTCGGCAATCTTTACCGCCTCGCATTCTATCGGCAGAGCAATAGCGAATTTCCATACGGTTTTCAATCTCATCACCGCCATCGCCACCCTGCCGTTACTCAGACCGTTTTCGGAATTGTCCGCAAAAAAATCTCTTAAAGCCGGCTGAACGCGTAAATCCGAAAAAAAAATATAAAAACGCTTGACACGGTAAAATATATTTGATACAATATAATTGCATACAACATAAACGAGGGCAGAAAAATGGATTACGATTATAAAGAGGCGATGAAACTCAAATATCAACTGTGTTTTCCGCTGTATGCGGCGGCGCGGAACGTCATAGGGCATTATTCGCCGTATTTAAAGCCGCTCGGACTTACCTACACTCAATATATCGTTTTGTTGGTATTGTGGGAAAAAGACGGCGTAACCGTAGGCGAGATATGCGACAAATTGTTGCTCGACAACGGGACGCTCTCACCTCTACTCAAAAAAATGGAGAAAGATGGCTTAGTCGAGCGCAGACGAAGCATAGACGACGACAGAGTGGTAATAATTACTTTGACGGACAAGGGAAAAGAACTTCAGATAAAGGCAAAGGACGTACCCGTGAAAGTCGCGGGTTGCGTCAACTTGACGCAAGAAAAAGTCCAAGCGCTGTATTCTTTACTTTACGAATTAATAGAAACGAATAAATAATAAAGGAGATAAAAAAATGAAAACCGTTTACGATTTCAGCGTAAAAGACAGAGCGGGAAACGACGTAAGCCTATCCGAGTATGAGGGGAAAGTACTGCTTATAGTAAACACCGCCACCGGCTGCGGGTTTACACCGCATTACGATCCGCTTGAAAAAATTTACAAGGAATTAAAAGAAAAGGGGTTCGAGATCCTCGATTTTCCGTGCAATCAGTTCGCCGACCAAGCGCCCGGCAGCGACGAAGATATACACGCGTTCTGCACGATGAAGTTCGGCACCGAGTTCCCGAGGTTTGCGAAAATCGACGTGAACGGCAAAAACGCAAGTCCGTTATTCGCATACCTCGCCGAAGAAAAGCCTTTTGCGGGATTCGGCAAGGGCATCAAAAACGCCATACTCAAAAAATATGCCGACGCCAACAACAAGAAATTCGGAGACAAGGCATATATAAAATGGAATTTTACTAAGTTTTTGATAGGCAGAGACGGAAAGGTAATCGCGAGGTTCGAGCCTACCGCGGATATGGAAGAGGTTAAAAAAGCCGTCGTTGCGGCGTTATGATTTTGCGGAGGGAAATATGAAGATAAGACTTAACCAAGATAAAGAAATCGTTAAAACTATACAAGACGGGCTTAAAGCCAAAGACGGATATTGCCCTTGTCGCGTCGGCAAGCGCCCGGAATTCAAGTGCATGTGCGAAGAGTTCAGAAATCAGATAGCCGACCCGAATTTCGAGGGGTTGTGCCACTGCGGACTATATTACAAGGAAAAATAAATGACCGTCTATGACTTTAAGGTTTCGGACCAAAAAGGCGAAGAAGTGAGTTTAAGCAAATACGAGGGCAAAGTCCTGCTCATCGTAAACACGGCGACAAAGTGCGGTTTTACTCCGCAATACGACGCTTTGGAGAAAATGTACGAAGAGTTAAAGGATCAAGGCTTTGAAATTCTGGACTTCCCGTGCAATCAATTTTTCCGTCAAGCGCCCGGCAGCGACGAAGAGATAAACGCGTTCTGCTCGCTTAAATTCAACACGAAATTCACGCGATTTAAAAAGATAGAAGTAAAGGGCGACAACGCCGACCCTCTATACAAGTGGCTGATAACTCAGAACGAGAAGGGAAAACCGCAATCCGTAAAATGGAACTTTACGAAGTTTTTGATAAATCGCAAAGGCGAAGTCGTTGAGAGATTTGCGCCGACGGCTAAACCCGAAAAATTTATCGACAGAGTAAAAGAAGAATTGGCAAAATAACGTGATAACGTAAATCCGTTTCTGAGATATATGAGTGTCGCCCGCGACGTAATTACGTCGCGGGCGACACTCATATATCTGTTTTATTAAACTATTGTCTTTACGAAAGAATAACTCTCGCGTAAAATTGCGCTCTTGCCGTCTTTCCAAGTGCCTAAACGCTCGAAAGTATACGGACCGACGCTGAAATCTTCTTGTTCGGGCGTATGGAAAGGTCCGAGCAAGTTTCGGTTCCCCACGGTAAGCGTTAGTTCGATCTCGTTCTCGCCCTTTACAAGGAAGTCGGACGCGTCGAGTTCGGATCCGAATATGAGTTTTCCCGCCGCCTTGCCGTTTATTTTTACGTCCAGAAGATGGAAACGCTCGTCAAAAACGAGTTTAGCGTTCGTATCCGTTACGGTAATCTTCTTTTTTAAAGTTACGTCTCCGGCAAAAAACGGATAACCGCCCTCTATAAGACTTTCTATTTCTTTTTCGGGCTTTGCGAGATAGAAGTTTTCGCCCAAAACCACGTTATTCATTTTGCCCGCGGTGAAATCGCCGTATACTCCGAAATCGCCCTTTAAGTATATCGCCTCGATATCGGTATCGTATGCAAGGCAGTTCTTCAGACTTTCGGTTACGTTCTCGCCGAAAAGCGCGTAGTACACGTTCTCGCCTTGGAAATAATTTATCTTTACAGTCACTTCGTTTTTGCCTAAGCGAATATTCTTCGCGGCATATCTGTAAAGTTCTTTCTCAACGGCCGAAGAGCCTGTTCTTTCCGCGCGCTCGCCGTTTAAATAGACCTCGAGCAAATTCGTATTTTCTATCAGAAGTTCGGCGTTGCCGAATTTTTCTTTTACGTCGAATTCGTATCTGAGCCACAAATCGCCCTTATATCTCTTTTTAAGCATCTCGTCGAACACGCCCATATGATGGAGCGGCTCGGAATAATTCTCGCCGTCGAAAGAATATCTTAAAAAGTCGATCGTCAGGTAGTTTTCGACCTTGCCCGCCACCTCGTATACGCCGCCGAGTCTTATTTCGGATTTTTCCGCCGCAGTCGTTTTTTCAACGGTTTTATCGTCAAAATAAAGTATATACGACTGATATTTGTCGAATTGAAGTTCGCCGTCCGTCTGCGCGTATTCGTCCTTTAAAATATCGTATATCTTAAAAGATTTCGCATTGTCGGCTTTCACTTTCCAACTCGTTTCGTCGCCTAAATTCACGCAATA
>CAMOXE010000171.1 GCA_946628865.1 uncultured Clostridia bacterium
GACCTCGAGGCGCAATCGAAAAGCGTTGTTTTAACCGAAGAGCAGACTAACGCCATCGCGAAAATTTCGTCTGACGAAAGAGCCGTTTCTTTGCTGTTCGGCGTAACCGGCAGCGGAAAAACCGAAGTGTATTTAAGGCTTATAAATTCCGCGTTGCTAAGCGGAAAAACCGCGATAATGCTCGTTCCCGAAATAGCGCTTACGCCGCAAATGCTGTCTCGGCTCCGCGCGAGATTCGGCTCGGCGGTGTCGATAATGCACAGCGGACTTTCGGCCGGCGAGAGATACGACGAGTGGCTGCGCCTGAAAACGGGCGAGGCTAAAATCGCGATAGGCGCGAGAAGCGCGATATTCGCGCCGCTCGAGGACGTTGGCGTGATAATAATCGACGAAGAGCATGACGGCAGTTACGAGGCGGAGACATCTCCGAGATATAAAACTTTCGATGTGGCGCGTAAACTTTCGGAAATTTACGGCGCAAAGATAATTTTAGGCAGCGCAACGCCGTCGATAGCGACTTATAAACTCGCAAAAGAGGGTAAGTACAACCTCGTAAAACTCACGAAACGCGTAAACGGCAAGTCCTTGCCGGAGTTTATTGTGACGGATATGCGCCAAGAAGTCAGAAACGGAAACGAGAGTATATTTTCATCGGACTTAAAGCGAGAACTTAAAGAGTGTCTTGCCCGAGGAGAACAGGCGATATTGTTTTTAAACAGGCGCGGATATTCCAACCAAGTAATTTGCAGAGACTGCGGCTACGTCGCCAAATGCGTAAATTGCGACGTGTCGCTGAATTACCATAGGGACGCGGGGGTTTTAAAGTGCCATTATTGCGGGTCGCAGTATAAAATGCTGAGGGCTTGTCCGGAATGCGGCTCGGTAAGTTTAAGTTATTCGGGAACAGGAACGCAGAGAATATGTTCCGACCTGCAAAAACTTTTCCCCGACGCTAAGATTTCGCGAATGGACAACGACACGACGCAGACGAAAGAGGGGCATTTCAAGATACTCAAAGAATTTGCGGATAAAAAGGCGGATATATTAGTCGGAACGCAGATGGTCGCCAAAGGACACGACTTCCCGTCCGTAACGCTCGTGGGCATACTCGACGCGGATATGAGTTTGTATTTTTCGGACTACCGAAGCGGCGAACGCACCTTTCAACTTATTACTCAAGTCGCCGGCAGGAGCGGCAGAGCGGATAAACGCGGCAAGGTAGTGCTGCAAACGTATAATCCGAACAACGAGGTTTTGCGCTTTGCTCTTACTTACGACTACGAGGGGTTTTTCGAGCGTGAAAACGCTTTAAGGTCGGCTACGGGATTTCCGCCGTACTCGCTGATTTTAAGAGTTATGGTGGAGGCGAGCGAGGACGGCGTCGCTATGGATACTCTTCGCTCCGTGTATGAAAAACTTAAAAATATTTACGATAATAACAGGGAAAATTTCACTTTTTTCAATAAAATGCGAAGTCCCGTTAAACGAATAAAAAACAAATACAGATATCAGGCGCTTATGCGCCTTGTGGGAGACTACGAGGGTATCAAAGACGAAATATATAAAGTAGCCGAGGCGGAAAAGACCTCGAAAGCGCTCGTTTTCGTCGAAGAAGATCCGAGCAGTTTAAGTTGAGGTAAATATGGCGATACTTAAAATTTTACAGACGGGCGATGCGACTTAAAGAAAAATAAGCGAGCCGGTAACGGCTTTCGACTTAAATCTCGCCACGCTTTTAAACGACATGAAAGACACTTTAGAGGACGCTAAAGGCGCGGGGCTTGCCGCCGTTCAGGTGGGAGTGCTTAAACGCGTGTTCATAGTAAGCGTGGAAGAGGGATATTACGAGTTCGTCAACCCGAAAATACTCGGCACTTCCGGCTCGCAATACGGCACGGAGGGCTGTTTGTCCGTAAAGGGCAAGTGGGGCGACGTCAAGCGCCCGAGAAAAGTTACGGTTGAGGCGCAAGACAGATACGGCAAAAAATTCAAAGTGGTCGCTCGCGACTTTTTTGCCAAAGCGATCTGCCACGAGTACGACCATTTGGACGGAATACTCTATACCGACAAGGCCGACAATTTAAGGGACGAATAATGCGCGTAATATATCTCGGAACACCCGAATTTGCGGTAAAACCGCTCGAAAATTTAATCAAATCGCATCACGAAGTGATAGCGGTCGTAACTCAGCCGGATAAACCCGTAGGCAGAAAGGGGATAATAACTCCGCCTCCGGTAAAGACGGTTGCGGAAAAATACGGCGTACCCGTCTATCAGTTCGAGAGCATAAGAAAAGAGGGCGTTGAAATTTTAAAATCACTTTCAGCCGACGCGATGGTAACTTGCGCTTACGGTCAGATACTTTCCGAAGAAGTGATAAATGCGGCTAAGTTCGGGGTGTACAATATCCACGCGTCTTTGCTCCCCAAATACAGAGGCGCTGCGCCCATACAATACGCGATAATAAACGGCGAAAAGACTACGGGCATAACCTTTATGAAAACGGATATCGGTCTTGATACGGGGGATATAGTAAAGAGTTTTCCCTTAGATATTATGCCGGACGAAACTTTCGGGTCGCTTGCCGAAAGACTTTCGGCTCTCGGCGCAGAAAAGGTAGTCGGGGTTTTAGACGAGATAGAAAGCGGGAAAGCGGTTCTGACCGCTCAGAACGACGCTCTTTCGTCAGTCGTAAAAACCATAAAAAACGAAGATTGCAAAATAGATTTTTCAAAAAATTCCTTTGAAGTTAAAAATCTTATCAACGGGCTGTCGCCAACGCCTTGCGCTTTTACTTTTCTCTCCGGCAAACGTCTGAAAATTTATTCGGCGACTTTGGCGGATAAGCGCGGAGAAACGGGCGAGGTTACGGCTGAAAACGGGAAAATTACCGTGTGTTGCGGCTACGGCGCGATTGAAATAACAAGGTTACAAGAAGAGGGCGGGAAGATTTTAGACGCCAAAACGTTTTTGCTCGGAAGAAAGATAAAGACGGGCGATATTCTCGGTGAATAATGCTTGCTACTTTTTACGACAGTTATAATATTCTATCCAAGGTATACGTCGGCGGCGCTTTTATAAAGCAGGCGATGACGGAAACCTCGATCGAAGAGCGAAACAGACCTAAAATTACAAAGATTTGTTACGGCGTACTCGATAAAGACGTTACTTTGGAATATTATATTTCGGTTCTTTGCAAGAAGAGTCCTAAGCGTTCGGTAAAGATATTTTTGAAAATAGGTATGTATTCGATAAAATACCTCGAAAATCCGCCTTACGCAGTAGTCGACAACCTCGTAAAACTAATGAAAAAGATGGGTAAGAACGGGGTTTCCGGTTTTGTCAACTCATTTTTGCGAAAGTTTTCATCTTGCGAGATCGAAATGCCCAAAGACGAGATTAAATATCTTTCCGTACTTTATTCTTATCCCGAATTTGCGGCTCGCAGGCTTATTTCGGATTACGGGCGCTTAGCGGCGGAAAAAATCATGGGCGCCGATACCGAGCGCACTACGCTGAGATTTAATATCGGCGTAAACGGAGAAGATTATCTCTCCGCTATCGGCGCAAATTACGAGAAAACTCCGTTTGAAAACGTCTTTATGGCGAACGCTTTTAAGCGAAATTCGGATTACGACGACGGCGTTTATACTTTTCAGTCTATAGGCAGCGTCGCGATATGCGAAATGGTGGGCGAGGGCGAAAGACTTCTGGACGCTTGCGCGGCTCCGGGCGGCAAGAGCGTCAATCTTTCGGATAAATTCAAAGAAGTGATCTCCTGCGATATTCATCCGCACAGGGTAGAACTCGTTCGATTATATGCTCAAAGGATGAAGAAAACGAATATTTCCGCGATTTGCGCAAATTCCGCGGAATTTAACGCGGAGTTTAAAGAGGGTTTCGACTGCGTGCTTTTAGACGCGCCTTGCAGCGGTTACGGTGTAATAAAAGACAATCCGGATATAAAACTCCGCCGCACGGAAAATGACGTCAAAGAGTTGGCGCTATTGCAGTCGGAAATAATAAACAACGTTTCAAAATACGTTAAAAAGGGCGGAACGCTTTGCTATTCGACTTGTTCGATATTCAAAGAAGAAAACGAAAAGGTTTGCGAAAAGTTTTTGAGTGAAAACGCGGATTTTGAAGAAGTAAAGACTGATAGTCCGCTTCCGCATTTAAAGTTAAAAAGAGGCGTAGCCTTTTTGCCGCATATCTCTTTGGGCGCGGGTTTTTACTTTTGTAAATTCGTAAAAAAGACATGAAGAAGATTTTACACGATCTCGGCGTTGCCGAACTAAAAGAATATCTCTCCGCTATCGGCGAAAAGCCGTATCGGGCCGAACAGATTTTCCGTGGGCTTGCCTCGGGTAGAAAAATCAGTGAAATAACCGATATTTCAAAGGATTTGCGGCTTAAACTCACCGAAGAATTCGAGGACGAGCCGGTAAGGATAATATCGAGTAAAAAATCAAAGATAGACGATACCGAAAAGTTTTTGTTCGCGCTTTCCGACGGGAACGTCGTCGAGGGCGTTTTAATGAAGTATAAATACGGCAACACTCAATGCGTTTCCACGCAGGTCGGTTGCAGAATGGGCTGCGCGTTTTGCGCGTCCGGGATAGGCGGGCTTGTGAGAAATCTCACTTCGGGCGAGATACTCGCCGAGGTCTACGCCGTCAACAGATACCTCGGCGGCAATACCGAAAAGCGCGAGGTAACCAACGTCGTTTTAATGGGTAGCGGCGAGCCGCTCGACAATTACGACAATACGATTAAATTCATCAGAAACCTGTCGAGCGAAAAGGGACTTTCGGTAAGTCCCAGAAACGTCAGTTTATCTACTTGCGGAATAGTTCCGAATATGCTAAAATTATCAAATGAGGGACTTCCCGTCAACCTCACGGTATCTCTTCACAATCCTTTCGACGAAAGGCGAAAGCGGCTTATGCCGATTGCGAACAAGTATAAAATTTCCGAAATCTTGTCCGCTTGCGACGAATATTTTGCAAAAACCGGCAGGCGCTATATATTCGAGTATTCGCTCTGCAAGGGCGAAAACGACGACAAAGCCTGCGCCGACGAACTTATACGGCTTTTAAAGGGCAGACCATGCCACGTTAATTTGATAAGACTGAACGCAGTCAAGGAAAAATCTCTTTTGCCTATAACCGATAAAGAGGCTTACGCCTTTAAAGAAAAACTCGAAAAGGCGGGACTTTCGGCAACGGTAAGGCGGAGCATGGGCGCGGACATAGACGGCGCGTGCGGGCAACTTCGCAGGAAGTTTTTAGGTGAAACCTCAAATGACTGAGTTCGGCAGAGTAATAGGCGTCAAGGCGGGTAAGTTTTTCGTCAAAACCGACGAGGTAAGAGAGTATACAGCAAAGGGCGCGATGAAAATCAAATCTGACGGAATAGTCGTCGGCGACGCGGTGGAAGTATCCGACGGCGTCATCAAGGGCGTTTTGCCGAGAAAGAATATGATGAAACGCCCCGCGGTCGCAAACGTGGATATTGCCGTGGTCGTCATTGCGGATGCTCCTAAGCCCGATTACTATTTAACTGATAAATTCATAGCGAATTGCCGTATGGCGGGCATACCCGTGGCGATAGCGGTAAATAAGTCGGATAACGGCGGCGAAATATTCAAAGACGTTAAGGAAAACTACGATAAATCCGCCGAAAGAGTTTTTTCGGTTTCCGCCAAAACAAAGGACGGGCTTAAAGAGTTTACCGATTATTTAAGCGGCAAACTTGCGGTTTTTACGGGACAATCGGCGGTCGGCAAGACCTCGATGGTAAACGCGATATTCGGCGAATGCAGAGAGGTCGGGGAGACGAGCAGAAAGACGGGACGAGGCAGGCAGACGACCACTGCTACGGAAATAATC
>CAMOXE010000172.1 GCA_946628865.1 uncultured Clostridia bacterium
AACGGCGAGATGTGGAAAATCGAAACCGATCTCTTTACGTTCGTAGAACTGTGCCGCGAAGTATTGTCGGAAGATCCGCTGTTCTTTTTGATAAACAGTTACACGACGGGACTTCAACCGTCCGTGCTTGAAAACATTTTGAAACTTACGCTTAAAGGCGTAAACGGCAGAATAGAGGCTTACGAAGTGGGACTTCCTACGGAAGAGGGAATAAACCTGCCTTGCGGCGCGGGAGGAATTTTTATAAATGACTGAAATGACAAAAAAAGACCTTATCGTCTTATACGAGGACAATCATATAATAGTGGTATTAAAGCCGCAAAACGTTCCGAGTTGCGAGGACGAGAGTAAGGATAAAGACCTGCTTACGGTGATAAAAGAATATATAAAGGAAAAAGAAGGCAAGTCGGGCAACGTATACGTCGGGCTGGTGCATAGGTTAGACCGTCCGACGGGCGGAGTAATGGTATACGCCAAGAGCAGCAAGGCGGCGGCAAGACTCTCCGAACAGATGAAAACGGGAGACTTCGAGAAGATTTATTCGGCTGTATTAAGCGGAGAATTGAAAGAAAAGTCCGCTACGCTTACCAACTATTTAAAGAAGAACCCGATAAACAACATGGTCTACGTTACGCCGCAGACGGTAGAGGGGGCGAAGTTCGCCGAACTCGAATATAAGGTTTTGGAAGAAAAGTCGGGGCTAAGCCTTACGGCGATAAAACTGCATACGGGCAGAAGTCATCAAATAAGGGTACAGATGGCGAACGTCGGCGCGCCGGTATACGGCGATATGCGTTACGGCGGAGAGCGTGCGGTAAAGGGCAAACTTGCGCTTTGGGCGACGTCGCTTTCGTTTTCGCACCCGGTATCAAAAGAGCGGTTATGCTTTAAGATAGAGCCGCCGAAAGAGGACAAGCCGTGGAGCGGTTTTGACTGTTCTAAAACGTTAGAAAGTTGGCTATAAGTCGATTATTATGGATATACGCGAAATATTAGAGAGTGATTTGGAAGAACTGAGCAAGGCGGAATTGGAAAAAATCGCCGAGCGACTGAGGGAGTATATAGCGACTACCGAGGGAAACAGCGAAGAGGAAGAAGAACTCCTCGCCGAGGCGGAAGATACTTTACTGTATATCGAGACCGCTTTCGGCGAATAAAATACGGATATAATAAAGGCGGGCGGAAATTTTCCGCCCGCTCTTTATATCGTTTTGTGACTTTAAATCAATAATCCCACTTCGGAATAAAACTTTCGCTCGCGGATTTCAGTTCTTGCAAAAAATAATCCGTAATGCCGAGTCTCAGCATTTCTTCGTATGCTCGGTCATATTCCCGTTTTGTTATCCGCCGTTTCAGTTCCGGAAACTTCTCGTATTCGCCGTACGGCGTGTACTGCGACATAAGCGAAAAGTACGCCCCGTTTTTATTATTTTCGGCAAACCATTTCAATATTTCACGCGTGTCGTTTATTCCGAGCGGCATGACCATATGCCTCAATATTACGCCCTGTTTTAACTGCCCGTCGCTGCCGATAACACGTTTTTTGCTGTTCATCATAAACTTTACAGCCGCGCTCGCGACCGAAAAATAATCGTTTTTCCCTGTGTACCTCTTAGACGTTTCGGGATAGAAAAATTTAAGGTCGGGAAGATAAATGTCCGCGTATAAGTCGATTAACTTGAGTGTTTCGATATTTTCGTAAGAAGAGGTGTTGTAAACTACGGGAATTTTCGGTCTGTAGATTTCAAACGCCTTTACGATTTTAGGCACGAACTGCGTAGGCGTAACCAAATTGATGTTCGCCGCGCCTTGTCGCTGTAAGTCCGCGAAAATCTCCGCCAAATCTTCGGGGGATATTTCTTTTCCCGTTTCGTTTCTCGAAAGCGCGTAGTTTTGGCAAAACGCGCACTTTAAAGAGCAGCCGACGAAGAATATCGTGCCGGAACCGTTATAGCCGCAGATTATCGGCTCTTCGTATTTATGCAGATAGTATTTCGCTATCTTGATATTTTCGCCGGCGCCGCAATAGCCGAGCGAAGATTTTCTGTCAACGCCGCATTTTACGGGGCAAAGCGAGCAACCGTTTTTCATAAATATTATTATACCACGCCGAATTATAATTGACAATTATTTTTATTGAGTTTATAATGTAATATACTATATAGTGCATAATAGGATAAATATGAGAAGATTTTTTACAAGCGAAAGCGTTACCGAAGGGCATCCCGATAAGATTTGCGATCAGATATCCGACGCCGTTTTGGACGCGATTTTGGCAAAAGACAAACACGCGCGCGTTGCGTGCGAGTGTTCGGCGACGACCGGGCTGGTGCTGGTTATGGGCGAGATAACGTCGGACTGCAGCGTGGATATACAGGCGATCGTCAGAAATACCGTGAAAGAGATAGGCTACGACCGTGCGAAATACGGTTTTGACGGCGATACCTGCGCGGTGCTTACGGCAATTCACGAACAGAGTAAAGACATTGCGCTCGGCGTGGATAATTCCGTCGAGCATAGGATAAGCGGCGAACTTGCCGACACCGTAGGCGCGGGGGATCAAGGCATGATGTTCGGATATGCGATAAACGAAACCGAAGAATATATGCCGCTCGCGCTGTCTTTGGCACATAAACTCACGAAAAGGCTTGCGGACGTAAGGAAAAGCGGTTTGCTCGATTACCTGCGCCCGGACGGCAAAGCGCAGGTAACCGTCGAGTACGACGGCAGGAAAGTAAAGCGTATAGATACGGTCGTCGTATCCACTCAGCATAGCGAGGACGTAGACATTGACCGCCTTCGCGCGGACGTAAAAAAGTACGTTATCGAGGCGAGCCTGCCGAAAGAACTCTTAGACGAAAACACCAAATATCACATAAACCCGACCGGTAGGTTTATTATCGGCGGTCCGCACGGCGACAGCGGGCTTACGGGCAGAAAAATAATCGTAGACACCTATGGCGGAGCGTGTCCGCACGGCGGCGGAGCGTTTTCGGGTAAAGACCCGACCAAGGTAGACAGAAGCGCGGCGTATATGGCGAGATATATTTGTAAAAACGTCGTAGCGGCGGGACTTGCGGACGAGTGCGAACTGCAAGTTGCTTACGCGATAGGCGTGGCAAAGCCGGTCTCTTTGCTCGTTTCCACCAAGGGAACGGGTAAACTCCCCGATGAAGAGATAGCCGCGATAGTCGAAAAGGAATTCGATCTGCGACCGTATTCGATAATAGAAACTTTAGGGCTTTTGCGCCCGATATATAAAAAGACCGCCGCGTACGGGCATTTCGGCAGGAGCGAATTTCCGTGGGAAAAGACTGATAGGGCAGACGACCTTAAAAAATATCTGAGAGGCTAAATTATGAACGGATTATTGACCGATCATTTCGTTTTGTTCGGAAACAGTTATACCAACCACTTAACTGTTTTCGGTTTCAGCATCTATTTTTACGCGATAGCGATAGTCAGCGGCATGATCGCCTGCGCGGCGCTTGCCGTGCCGCTGTTTAAGCGTCGAGGCGAAAACCCCGATCTTATTCTCGACTTGATGATAGGCATCGTACCGCTTGCGATTATCGGCGCTCGGCTTTGGTACGTCCTGTTCGATATAAAGAGTTTTCACTCTTTTAAAGACGTCGTCAATATCCGTAACGGCGGGCTTGCGATATACGGCGGCGTAGCCGGCGGCGCGCTCGGCATATTCATAGTATGCAAAATACGCAAGATAAGCATAATTAAGGTGTTCGACTTCGGCGCGACGATGCTCCCGCTCGGTCAGGCGATAGGCCGACTCGGGAATTTCTTCAACCAAGAAGTATACGGGCAGGTAATAGAAAACGAGAGTTTGCGGTTTTTCCCCGTCGGCGTCGAGATAGATACCACGGGAACGATAGTCTGGCACCAAGCCTTGTTTTTCTACGAAGCGTTTTTAAATATAATCGCGTTTATCTGCCTTTACTCCTTTTTAATGAGGCGAAAGGGCGCGACTAACGGCTATTCTGTGGCGTATTACTTCATTTCTTACGGGCTTATAAGGGGAATACTCGAAAACTTCAGAGAATCGCAGTATAACCTTCCGCTTTTCGGGCTCGACGTAAAGGCGATGGTAATAGTTTCCGCATTGCTCGTAATAGCGGGAATAGCGATACTTATAGTTCTTTTAAAAAAAGACGGAATAATTTTTAAAAAGACGGAGGCAAAAAATGAATAAAAACGAAAAAAACAGAAGGCTCATAGTCGGTGCGGCAGTCGTAACCGCCGCATTGATAGTGTTTGCGCTTATCGGATTTTTCTTGGCGGACGCGAAGGTGTTCGACGTAAATCCGTTTAAATTTATGTTTACCGTCCTCTCGCTCGGCGTGGGCGCGGTACTCTTGGTATACGCTTTGATTACCAAAGGCGGCTATGAATTTGCGGTAGGCGGAATTTGTCTGGACGTAGGCTTAGTGCTTTTGCTCGCGGGGTCCGTCAAGTGGTACGGCATAGTCGTTATAGCGATTGCGGTTTTGGCGCTTGTGGTAATAGGGCTTATGCTTTTGAAGTCTAAACAACTTTTAATAGAGCGCACGGATGAAAAGGCGGGCTATAAGCCGTTTAAATCCTATTCGGAGCAACTCAAGGAAAAGGATAATCCGAGCGAAGGGAATTAAAACGAGATATGAAAAAAAGAAATTTAACGCTTTTGACGGATCTTTACGAACTGACCATGATGAACGGATATTTCTTGCAGGGCAAGAAAGACGAAGTCGCGGTGTTCGACGTATTTTTCCGACAGAACGAATTGATAACCTACTCGCTTGCCGCGGGACTTGAACAGGCGATAGACTACGTCTTAAATCTCGATTTCGGAGAGGAAGAGATAGCGTATCTTCGCGGCTTGAAAATCTTCGACGACGGTTTTTTAGACTATCTTAAAAACTTCAAGTTCACGGGAGATATATACTCCGTGCCGGAGGGAACGATGGTGTTCCCCGGCGAGCCGATTCTCACGGTAAAAGCGCCCATAATGCAGGCGCAACTAATCGAAACCGCCATCTTGAACATTATAAACCATCAGACGCTTATAGCGAGTAAGGCCGCAAAAGTCTGCCACGCCGCCGCGGGCGACAACGTGATGGAATTCGGACTTCGGCGCGCTCAAGGTCCGGACGCCGGCATTTACGGCGCAAGAGCCTCGATTATAGGCGGGTGCAACTCCACGTCAAACGTCTTGGCGGGAACGATGTTCGATATTCCCGTTTCAGGTACACACGCGCACAGTTGGGTAATGAACTTTCCGAGCGAATACGAGGCGTTTAAGGCTTACGCCGAGGTTTACCCGAACGCGATTTTGCTTTTGGTGGACACATACGACACTTTAAGAAGCGGCGTTCCGAACGCGATAAAGGTTTTCGACGAGGAAGTGAAGAAAGGGCATAGACCCTTAGGTATAAGGATAGACTCCGGGGATTTGGCGTATCTTACGAAAGAGGCGCGGAAGATGCTCGACGCCGCGGGTTACGCCGACGCGATAATCTGCGCGTCGGGAGACCTCGACGAACACTCTATTACGAGTTTGAAACAGCAAGGCGCGAAGATTAACAGTTGGGGCATAGGCACTAAGATGATAACGAGTGCCGAAATGCCTGCGCTCGGCGGAGTGTATAAACTTGCCGGAATAGAAGAAAACGGGGCTATAACACCGAAAATCAAAGTTTCCGACAACTCCGCGAAGATAACTAACCCGGGATTTAAGACTATCTATAGAATTTACGACAATAAAACGGGTAAAGCCGAGGCAGACCTTATCGCGCTGCGCGGCGAGGATATAGACTTCGGTAAACCCCTTACGATCTATCACCCGATCGAGCGTTGGAAAAAGATAACTTTCAGCGATTATACGGTGCGCGAACTTCCGATAAAAGTAGTGTCCGGCGGCGAACTTTGCTATAAATTCCCGCCGCTTAAAGAGATTGCGAAATACGCAAAATCCGAAATGGAGAGTTTTTGGGAAGAGTACAAGCGCATAGATCAACCGCATATATATAAAGTCGATTTGTCCGACGGGCTTTACGCGTTAAAGACCGAACTGCTCGATAAAGTCAGGAGAAAAGAAGTTTGATTGACGAAAATAAGCGTTTAAGGGAAGAAAACGAGCGTTTAAAAAGCATTATAGAGGAATATAAAAACCGCGAAAAAGACCTCGCGGAGGCTGAAAAACGCGCGAAAGAACGCGCCGACGAGATAATATCCGCCGCGGAGAAACTCTTCAATTCCGAAGCGGACAGACTCAGACTGTTCAAGTTGGCGTGGGATAAAGTGTTCGCAGGGAAAACCGCCGACAGCGAAAAAATCGAGCGGCTCAACGCTCTGGCACTGAAAATAGACGACGTAATAAGCGGCAGGGGCGAATACTTTGCGCTTAGCGTCGGCGAAAAGACCGACGAAATGCGTCGGCTCGTCGGAAACGACGAAAATCTCGTGAGGTCGGACGATATATTTATCGGCGACGGCGACGACGGTTTTTCTATGGACGAAATTTTAAATCCGGACAAAAACCAAGACCTTGCGTCGGTTTTGAAGGACTTAGGCATAGGCGAATAGGTGTGATATGTGGTATATAGTGATATTCATAGTCTCGCTGATTTTGGATCAGATTACCAAAATAGCGGTCGCGGCGTATTCGGGCGTTGCCGGCAGCGTCAGCGGCTCAAAACATATGTTTTGGATAATAGAAGATTTCATCGAAATAACCTATTCGGAAAACCGCAACGGCGCCATGGGGCTGTTCGGCGGAGTGGAGTTTCGGCAGATAGCGTTTATAATCGCTACCGTCGTGATTTTAGGCGGCATCGCGGCATATCTGATTTTTTCCAAAAAGAAACGTAAACCTTGGCTTAACGTTACGCTGGCGCTGATAACGTCGGGCGCGATAGGCAATTTTATCGACAGACTTACCACCGTTTACGTCCGCGATTTTATTCACGTCATAATACCCATAGGCAAGAACAAGGATTTTTTCCCGTACATATTCAACGTTGCGGACATGGCGCTCGTCATAGGCTCGATAATGCTCGTAGCGTATCTCCTTTTTATCGACGACGAGGCGATATTAAGGCGCAAAAAAACGTCCGCGGCGGCGGAAAACGACGATGAGTAGCGAGGCGTTTATCGCGTCGGGCGGCGAACGCCTCGACGTGTTTTTGGCGGAAAAGACGGGTAAAACCCGTTCGCATATAAAAACGCTTATAGAAGTCGGCAAAGTAACCGTAAACGGAAAAGCCGAAAAAGCGGGTAAAATTTTAAAGGTCGGCGATGAGATAACCGTTTTTTACGACGAGCCTAAGCCTCTCGACTTAGAGCCGGTAGACATACCTCTCGATATAGTTTATCAGGATAAAGACCTCGCCGTTATCAATAAGCCGCAAGGCCTTACGGTGCATGCGGGGAACGGGGTGAAGGGCGCTACGCTCGTAAACGCGCTCTTGTATCATCTCGACGCGCTTAGCGGAATAAACGGCGTGATACGCCCGGGGATAGTGCATAGGATAGACAAAGACACTTCCGGACTGTTGGTCGTTGCGAAAAACGACAAAGCGCACGTTTCGCTTGCCGAGCAGATAAAATCAAAGACCTGCCGAAGGATATATATAGCGTTGCTCGAAGGGCGTTTGACCGCAGATAACGGCACTATAGACACGTTTATCGGCAGAAGTGAAAAAAACCGCACGATGATGGCGGTTAAAACAAGCGGCAGAAAAGCGGTTACGCATTATAAAGTAATAAAGCGGTATAAAGGCTACACGCTTTGCCGTTTTGAACTTGAAACGGGCAGAACGCATCAGATACGCGTACACGCAAGATATATGGGGCATCCGATCGTGGGCGACAAAGTATACGGCACGGGGAAGAACGCGTTCGGTTTAAACGGACAATTACTGCATGCGGAAAAACTGATACTAAAGCACCCGTCGACAGGCGAGGAAATGGAATTTACCGCACCGTTACCCGACTATTTTAAGTCTGTACTCGATATTTTGGAAAGACAATAGAACGTTTGTAAATCTAATCGCTTAGTTCTATGATTTTGACAGATTAAAAGCCGCCGCAAATTATGCGACGGCTTTTTCGTTGCTTTTAGTGAGCCATTTTTACGAAAGGCTTGTAAACAAGCAGGTGGAATATCATCCATACTCCCGCGACGCCGACGAGCGAATAAATCACTCTCGTAAGCACCGAGCCGGTTCCGAAAGCAAACGCTACCAAATCGAACGAGAAAAGTCCGACGAGTAGCCAGTTCAACGCGCCTATTATCGCTATGACGTAGGCTATGATACCGATAGTTTTCATATTGTTACCTCCGCTTATATTTTGTATCATATGCGGAGATTTTATTCATTTTACGACTTATACCAGCCGAGAATAATAGGAACCCGCTTCTGACGGCATATTTTGCGTTCTTTTCGGCTCATCTTCCTCGTAGTACGTTTAGTACAACTTCGTCATCTTTGCCAAAATCCGATTATATTTGAGATTTCTCGTTTGAAATACGGTAAAGTATTACTGCACTCGAATCTTAATCCAAACAAATTTTATGCTCGCTTACAAGTCTAAATTATCTACTTGCAGGCGGTCGAAGTCCACGTTTTCGACAAAATCGCTCGGCAAAAACCGAACGCCGTTGAATTTCGCAAAATTCATTATGTGATGCCTTAAAATAAGCGGCGTAGCCTCGTCGAGGGCATAGCAACCTTCCGAAATATACTCCGCAAATTTGGAATAAGTGAATTTTTCGTCGCTCTCGTATACGAATTGTTTGACGATCTTATCGTCCTTCATAACTTTTAACCACAGTTTGACCATATCGCAATTTTAGCATTTACCGCGACAAAAGTCAAGTGCTGTCGCCGCTTTTTTCGGATATTGATTTATCGGCTATGCGCGCTATATTTCGAGTGCTTCGCCGCTTAAAGCGCTTTGATAACTTACCCAATACCCCGATTTTTTCGTTTCAAAAACCGAAAGCGGTATAAACGAACAGTAGTTCTTTATTTCTTGCGGGCGCTTTCCGAACGAGCCGGGAACTCCGTAACATATCCAAAGCGGAGAAGAGCCGTCGTAAATTATTCCGACTGCGTAGTGTTTTCCTTCGCCGTAGTTTACCCTTACCCACTTGCTGCCGCCGACTATGCGTTCGAGATCTTTCTCCTTTTGGTTTTCGTCGAATAATTTTTTGAGTTCTTTTTCTACGCGTTTATAGTAAGGTCGGAGATCTTCGGAATCGTCGGATTTAGCACTCGCGTCGTTTAAATCCGCCGCGTATAAGTTTTCGCCGCCGCTCGCTTTAAAGTCGACGGTCGACTCTGAAAGCCGGTGTATAGTTCGATTATCGCTCTCCATCGCGGTTGCGTTTTCGTATTCGTAATAATTTTCTTCGGCAATTAATTCGTCGTCGTACCGTTCGGAAAAAGAATTGTCAGTCATTTCTTTTGCGTTCGGCGCGTCGGCGGAAAACGCTCCGTAAAGAACGGGCGTCGCCGTGTTTTCGTCAATGATAAGCACTCCGCCACCGTAAGGCGCGGCAGCGGGAAGATTAAATCTTTCGGTTTTGTCCGTCAATTTAAACGATATTGAAAAGTCCTTCGCGGAGTATTTCAAAGTTAAATCGTTTATCGTTACGTTCGCGAGCGAAATTTCAAGGCGCTTGTCCCCGTCGTCGATAAATTTTGCCACGCCCTTAGCCGAGGTCATCGTCAAGGCGTCGGATTTCGGATCTTTCAATAAGGCGTTTTGCTTATAAAACATAAATATCCCCTTTCGGTAATAGTCTATGCCGTTTACCGAAAGAGGATAACCGTTTAATCGTAAAAGCCGCGAAACGTCCGAGCGCGAACTCCCGCCTAAAGAAGTTTAGTTTCAAGCGATTGAAAAAAATCGAGGTTGTCGGCGGAACTGTTTTTTCGCGCGATTGCCGAAAAGAGTTTAGTTTAAAGCGATTGCAATATCGGTATTTCGTCGGGATTATTTTTTATAATGCGATTGCCGAAAAAAGTTTACTTTAAATCAATTGCAATATCGGTATTTCGTCGGGTTTATTTTTCCATCAAGAGGGTAAGCGCCGCCATTTCGATTTCGGGAAGAGCGAGCGCCTCGTCGAGCGCGTAGAAATTCGGGTTATCAATAAGCG
>CAMOXE010000173.1 GCA_946628865.1 uncultured Clostridia bacterium
CAAAGCCGGCGCGGCGGACTATTCGTCGTTCTGGGCTTTGTACACTTCGGACGCGGAATATTCAAACGCGGAATGGGGAACGTTCGATTACGACGGGATCACGCTCGCGAGCGCGAGTTTAGGCGCGAACGATCTTAAGGTCAAAGCCGGCGAATACTACGTTTGGGTATTTACCGAATTTTCTTATTGAAATTAAATCGCGACAAAAAGAGCGCGCCGAGAGCAAAAATGCTCTCGGCGCGCCTTTCTCATGTGGAAATTATATTTTTAAGATAACGCGCGCAACTTGACGATTTACCGCGCAATTTGATTTAAAAGTTTCAATTTCGCCGTTTTTTTTGCAAAACTCGGTTTCAAAGTTTTGATTTGTCGTATTTTAGTGCAGTTTTATTTTAAAGTTTCAATTCCGCCGTTCCTACTTGGCGTATCTCCGACTTGAATACGTTGTCGTCGCCGAACCATTTGCGCATTTGCGATAGGTAACTTTCGGTTTCTCCGTCGGCAACGACTGCGAGAATCGAGCCTGCAAAACCTCCGCCGTGAACTCTTACCGCGCCGTCTTTGATTATTCTTCTCGACAGTTCTATGCCGAGTACTACCGACTGTACTTCGTCGCCGGGGACGGAGCAGTTCTGCAGTTTGTTGAGGCTAGACAAGCCCGACTTTTCCACTGCTTCCAAAAATGCGCTCGTATCGCCCGAAAGTATCGCTTTCGCGGCTTTGTCCACTCGTTCGTTTTCTTCGTAGAAGTGCAATGCCCGAAGTATCGCCCTGCCGCTGAATTTGTCCATAAGTTCGCCTATATGCTCGTAAAACGCATCGTAAGGCACTTCGCGGAGAACTTTTTTACCGAAAAAACCCGCAACGCTTTCCATTTCGGAGCGAATAGCCGCATAGTGCGGAGTGAGCGCGGCGTGATCGCCGCCCGTATTCGTTATTATAAGCGAATACCCGTGAATTTTTCCGAGTGAAACGATTTTCGGCGACGTCGGGAACTCGAAATCGAGTTCGGTAAGTCCGCCTATCGCTATTCCGGACTGATCCAACAGCCCGCAAGGCTTGCCGAAATACACGTTTTCAGCATACTGCGATATTACCGCCTTTTCCATGGCGGAAAGTTTACCGCCGAGATAGAGCGCGTTGAATATTTCCGCGATAAGCCCCTCGAACGCCGCCGACGAAGATACGCCCGCGCCTTTAAACACGTTGCTGGTAAGATACGCCGTAAAACCGCCTATAGGCAGGTTTTTTTCTTTTAAAGCGTTCGCGATTCCCTTTACGAGTGCGACGGAAGTACCGTATTCTTTCTCGTCTTTTTCTAAATTCGTTACGTCTACGATAATCGGCTTAAAGCCCTCGGATATTACTTTTATTTTCCCGTCGGCACGCGACGATACCGCCGCGAGGACGTCGCAAGATATTGCCGAAACGATTACCTTGCCGTGATTGTGGTCGGTATGGTTGCCGAGGATTTCCGCTCTTCCGGGAGAGGAAAAAATACGCTCGGGATAAGCGCCTTCGGCTTTAAAAAAGGTTTCTTTCAGTTTTTCGATTCTGCCGCGGCAGAGTTTTTCGTCGGCGTTTTCGCCGTAAAAAGTTTTAAGCATAGATAAATTATATAATTTCGTAGTTTTAAAAGCAATCGTTTTTAACTAAAAAAAGTATTATTTTTTTTGAAAATATGATATAATAGGCGTATGAAAAAGATTGCTACGGTTTTCGCCGCGTTTGCGATTATTGCCTCGGCGATACAATACGATAATTTCGCGCTCGCCTACGATGAGGTTTCGGGCGAATTCAAAAACGTCGCGGTGGTCGTTGAGTTTTCTGACACCGAAGAAAAAGACGCTGCCTCAAAAACGACTGTTTCCAAACTCGACGACGCTTTTAACGGCGACGCAAAGAGTTTAAAGAAGTATATAGAAAAAAATTCGTCCGCTAAACTTACGGTAAACACCGAATTCGTGCATACCGTAAGAATTTCGACGGAGAGTAAGCGATATATGCCGAGATACGAGTATCGCGACGGAAAGTATAGCGAGATAAACTCCGCGGGCTACGACAATCGTCGATACGACGAAAACGGCGTGAACCCGGACGGGAACTTAATGAGCGCGGAATATCTCTTCCGCGAACACGAACTCGTCGCGCTTGCGGCAAAAGGACTGAGCGATATAAGCGTATCCGACGCTGACAGGGACGGCGACGGTCGTCTCGACGCGCTGACGGTTATACCGTGCGCTACCGTAAAAGTCGAACTCGACGACGAAGAAAATTGGGGAAGTCTGTTTTGGCCGCATATGAGTTCGATGTACTACGGCGGCTTGGACGGAATCAAAAAATACTATTTCGTAGAGGAAGGAACGGAATACGAATTCGAGAGTGCCGTTATATCTTCTCTGACCGTCAAGGACTATATAATATCGCCCTATAGGTCGATTATCGAGAGATTTTCCGAAAGAATATCCGTCGTTTGCCACGAGTTTATGCACATCCTCGGCGCGCCCGACTATTACGG
>CAMOXE010000174.1 GCA_946628865.1 uncultured Clostridia bacterium
GACTTAATGAATATTTCATACGATAAATTTATCAGGACGACCGACGAATACCACGAAAAGCAAGTCGCTAAGATATTCAGAAAATTTTACGAGCAAGGCGATATATACAAGGGGTTTTACGAGGGTAAATACTGCACGCCCTGCGAAACTTTCTATACCGAAAGCCAACTCGTGGGCGGGAAATGCCCGACTTGCGGCGGAGAAGTGAGGAGCGCTAAGGAAGAGGCGTATTTCTTCAAGATGAGCAAGTACGCGCCCAAACTCATAGACTATATCAATTCTCATCCCGAGTTTATTCAGCCCGTCGCTCGCAAAAACGAGATGATGAATAACTTTTTAAACGCCGGACTTCAGGATCTATGCGTTTCGAGAACGTCGTTCAAGTGGGGGATCCCGGTCGACTTCGACGATAAACACGTCGTTTACGTCTGGCTCGACGCGCTTACGAACTATATAACGGGTATCGGCTACGACGCGGACGGCAATTCCTCCGCGCAGTATAAAAAGTTCTGGCCGGCGGATCTGCACGTTATCGGCAAGGATATTATAAGGTTCCACACCATTTATTGGCCTATCTTTTTAATGGCGCTGGGCGAGCCCCTGCCGAAAACCGTGTTTGGACATGCCTGGATACTCCAAAACGGCTGGACGATGTCCAAGTCCAAGGGCAACGTGATGTACGCCGACGATTTGGTCGAACTTTTCGGCGTCGACGCGGTAAGGTATTACTCGCTCGTATGTATGCCGTATGATAGCGACGGCAATCTGACTTTGGAGATGATGACCGAAAAGATAAACGCCGATCTTGCCAACGTTTACGGAAATTTAGTAAAGCGCACGATAGCGATGTCTCAAAAATACTTCGGCGGAACGGTCGAGAACGCGGGCGTAAACGAAGAAATCGACGAGGATTTGAAAAATCAAGTTATTTCCGCGTATAAGAATTTTGCGCGAGATATGGACGAATACCGCATTGCCGACGCTATAGAGGGACTTATATCGGTTTTAAGGCGCGCGAACAAATATATAGACGAAACGGCGCCGTGGATTCTCGCCAAAGACGAGGCGAACGTCGGCAGGTTAAAGACGGTTTTATACAATCTGACCGAAACCATCGTCGTAATAACTTCGCTTTTAGAGCCGGTAATTCCGTCAACCGCGGAAAGGGTGCTTAAGCAGTTGAATTCGCCTGACAGGGCATATTCGGATATGGATAAATTCGGACTGTATAAAAGCGGAACTAAAGTAACCGACAACGCAGAGATAATCTTTAACCGCTTGGATATAGAAGAAATCTACAAAAAAGCGGCTGAAATAGAAAACAGAAACGAGCCTAAGCCCGCAGAGGAAGAAAAGATGGAAATGCTCCCGGAAATAACGATAGACGATTTCGCGAAAATCCAATTAAAAGTCGCGACGGTCGTGGCTTGCGAAAAAATAGAAAAATCCAAAAAACTACTTAAACTCTCGCTTAAGGTGGGCGACGAGGACAGGACGGTTGCGAGCGGAATAGCGGAGTATTATAAACCCGAAGACCTCGTCGGCAAAAACGTCGTCATAGTTTACAATCTCAAGCCCGCGCGGCTTTGCGGCGTAGAGAGTCAAGGCATGATACTTTGCGCCGAGAAAGACGGAAAGGTAAAGATAATCGAAAGCGAACTCCCCTGCGGCGCAACCGTAAGATGAGTTATATCGACGTTCACGCGCATCTATGCGACGCGAGATATAACGGCGATATAGCCGAAGTCTTACGCGCAATGCGGCAAAACAGCGTTTTTCGCGTTATAAACAGCGGTTACGACGTCGCCTCGAGCGAGGCGTCGAAAAAACTGTCGGAAGAAAGCGACGGATTTTACTTTTCCGCGGGCGTTCACCCCGACGAGGCGGGGACGCTCGACGCTTTAGCGGCGGAGAGACTTATCGCCCTTGCTAAAGACGAAAAATGCGTCGCGATAGGCGAGATAGGTCTCGATTATCACAACTTCGTCTACCCGAAAGAGGTGCAGTATAGGGCTTTTGAAACGCAAATGGAGATAGCGGACGAACTCGGATTGCCGTTCGTGGTGCATTCGCGCGACGCGTCCGGCGAGATGCTTAAATTCTTAAAAGACAGAAAAAGCCTTATCAAAAAAGGCTTTTTGATGCATTGTTATAGCGAGAGCGAGGAGAGCGCCAAGGAATATCTTGCGCTCGGCGCGTATTTTTCGTTCGGCGGAGTGATAACCTTCAAAAACGCCAAGAAAGAGGGCATAATAGCGAGTATTCCTTTAGATAGGTTGCTATCCGAAACCGACTCGCCGTATCTTTCGCCCGAGCCTTTCAGAGGCACGACGAACGATCCGTCGAGAATACCTCTGATAGTCAAAAAACTCGCCTCGGCAAAAGGCGTAAACGAAGAAGAAATGATTTCCGCCGTAAACGACAACGCCGACAGGTTATTTTTTAAGTTAAAATGCAACTGAAAAATATTTTAATAAAAAACAACTTCAAATTCAGCAAAAAATTCGGACAGAATTTTATTACCGACGAAAATTTGCTTGAAAAAATCGTGGACGCGGCGGGCGTAGGCGAAAACGACACGATAGTCGAGATAGGTCCGGGCGGCGGAACGCTCACGAGTGCGATAGCCAGGCGGGCAAAAAAGGTTATTGCTTACGAAGTCGATAAATCTTTAGAGCCGATTTTAAAAGAAACGCTTGCGGGACTGAATAACGTTTCGGTAATTTTTAAAGACGTATTAAAAGTCGATACTGAAGAGATAGAGACGGCGGCGGGCAGCGAATATAAGGTTGTGGCGAATTTACCTTATTATATAACTACGCCGATAATGATGAAGTTTATCGAAGAGGGAAAGGGAGTTAAGAGCATAACCGTAACCGTTCAGGAAGAAGTGGCGGACAGGCTTTGCGCCTTGCCGGGCGGAAGGGATTACGGCGCGATAACCGCGGCGATAGCGGCGGTGGGGAACGCCGAAAAGGTTTTCAGAATAGGCAGAAATAATTTTTACCCCGTACCGAACGTAGATTCCGCGCTGGTTAAAATAGATATAGACAGAGAAAAGTACGATATAAAAGACGTCGCGGCTTACAGGCAAGCGGTCAAATGCGCTTTTACGAGCCGTAGAAAGACGCTCGTAAACAATTTAATGCAGACCTATTCGCTTACCCGCGAGGCGGCGGAAAACGCCGTAAAGGGAATAGGAAAAGACGTATTGGTGCGCGGCGAAACGTTATCGCCCGAAGATTTTATAAAACTTTCAGAATTATTAAACGCCGAGGATTAATTCCTCGGCGTTTTGTTACATTTAATCGAGGAAACGGCATATATTATACCAAACAAGAATAATTCGAATTTGCCGCAAAAAGCGCCTTTATGCGTCTTTTCGGCTCATCTTCCTCGTAGTACGAACAGTACGACTTCGTCATCTTCGCCAAAAATACGTCGTTAAATCATCTTTTTGCGGTGCTACGCAATTATAATGATAGCAAGGCAAAACCGCAGATAATATCCGTCGTATTCTAAGGTTTTAAGCGAAGTTTTTACCGTCGTCATTTCCTTATAATCGAGTTCGTATTATTATTGTTTGGCAGAGTGAGAACGTAAAAAGGAGGTAATATATGTCGTTTTTCACAAATAACAATAACGGCGACAGGTGTCCGGGCAGAATAAGCGGAAACGCTTTGAACGGGCTTTGCGAAAAGACGGTTATTCAGACCGATAAAGTTTTCGACGCCTGCATTCGCCAAACGCAGATAGATAACGTAGAACTTACGGTTGTAAATCCCGTGCCGGAAAATCCGACCGAGCCGCTCACTTTCGTAAGCGCGAGGAGCAGCGCCACCGAAGAGACCGTAATAACCGTAAACTCCGTAACGCCTATCCCCGACAGACCGAACTTCGGCAGAGTTCAAGCGACCGTAACCGTTCCGATGGAAGTGCTTTATATCGACGCGAACGGCGTAAGCGGCATGGGCACTTCGAGTTTTTCGTTTAACGTGGATATAGTTATGTACATACCCGATCCGTCGATCATACCGTATCGTATAACCGGCGTAGCGTCGGTAGTTGCGCCTGACGGCGAATACGTCGGCGGACTTACGTTTAACGTCTCCTGCTGCGTAACGCTTATAATGAAAGTTATAATGCGAGTGGATCTTTTGGTTCCGACATACGGCTATGCGACTTTGCCGCCGTGTCAGGAATATACCCA